>JANTFG010000066.1 GCA_024763555.1 Thermoanaerobaculales bacterium | reverse complement strand
AGGCGTAGCCTTGCCTACGTTGAGAATTTCCAGATTGAGCCCGAGCCGAAGATGTGGTACAGATGGGATGCGAAAAGCGGAATTAATTTTTGCGCGGGCCCAAAGGACCACCGCGCGATGCTGGAGGCCGAGATGAGCAAATTCAGCGGCCAGCTGCACCAGACTCCGGCGCTTCGGACATATGCGCCGGGATCCCGCATCTCAGCTTGAATCCAGGAGGCAAGATCATGCGACACTTCGGTATTCTCTGTTTCTCGGCGCTGCTGCTGGCAGCCTCAGGATGCGCAACAAAAGCAACCGAACTCCCGGTCCGGGTCGATGTCAACCATGAGGTAGATTTCAGGGCACTCAAGACCTTCCGCCCGGCAGCCGAAATGGCTGAGGAAGCCCAGGCATACCCGAAGCTCCAGCGTCTTGCGAAGAATCTCGTGATCGAAGAGCTGATCTCCCGGGGATATCAACGCCTGGAGGACGGAACTCCCGATTTCAGGCTGCGGAGTCACCTTCGCTTCAATTCCTACCGCAGCCGGAAAATGGGTGCGAGCAAGACGACGGGAGAGACGACGATGAAGGCGGACGATCAACGGGAGGTAACCCTCATCGTCGAGATCATCGGCGCCCGGGATGGAAAAGTCTACTGGTCCGGATTCGTCTCCGGCTTCCACCTGGACCCCATCAATGCCGGCAAGACGCTCAAGGCTGCAGCCCGTCGTCTTCTTCGTGAGTTTCCACCACTCTTTTGAGCTGAGTCCCGGATCCATTCAACGCAGAAGGACTTCCACAAGATCTGAAGCGCGGCGACTCTCGGGGTCTTCCCGAAAGTGTCGGGCGAGTTCCCCGGCGATTTCCTCCCGCAAACTCGGCTCTTCCTCGATTCTTTTCCGGAGATACTCCCCGTCGTCGGGCCGCAACATCGAGTACTCAGTCCGACTCAGCCAGTCCGGACCCGCAGTCTTGCGGTCCACCAGCACCATCGCCTGATCGTCCCAGTAGACCAGGGCCCATCGCTTCGCAGGGAACCAGAGTGCCGACCAGCCCCGATAGCCCAGGAAATTCCCACGGGGGTCCTCAACAGGGACAGGCTTCTTGTACTTCAGGATGGCGCTGCGAATGTGATAGGAATCCAGGAAATTCTGCCATTTCCTCGGGGAGCTGGAAGACTGGATCTCCCAGATTTTCCGGAGTAAATCCTCGTGAACCTCGTTCCGATCATCGATAAACACCCTGGTGGGCGGGTAAAAGGCCCCGATCAACCAGCCTCCGAAACGGACGTCGTTATACATCGGAAATTCGAGGAGGCCTTCCTCCTTGAGGAATTTTGAGGCTCGGATCGGGTAGCGATCCGGCGCATAGCCCATGCCCGCCGGAAACCCTTTCGCCCCGAGGGAAAGGAGACTGAGCACCAGGACCGCAACGGCGGAGAGTGCCGTGAGACGCCGCCGGGCTGCGGTATCCAGACGCCCTGGAATCCCCAGTTGCGCCAGAGCAGGGCCGAGAAGAAGAGGCAGGAGCACGAAAAAGAGACCTTCATTTCGGACATAGCGCATTCCCAGGATCGAGATCACGAGAAAAACCAGTCTTCGGGACCAACTTCGGTCGAAAAACAACAGGAGGAGAACGCCCGCGGGAATCACGAGATAGAGTTCGGGAAAGCGCGCCCAGGTCGGAAAGGACCATTCCGGATTCTTGGCCCACGGCCTGGAAATCAGGCCCGCAAGGTAGAAAGGGGCCATGATCGTCTTCACACCCCAGGGGTTGATGAGACTTGAAAAGCCGACAAGGCCGAGCAGGCCGAGATCGCGGCTCATCGATCGCGGATCGAATTCTCTTCCGAGAAGCGCCGAGAGCTGATCCCCGACCACAGCGATTCCCGCCAGCAGAGGAAGCAGGAGAATCCCGGCGTGAGAATTGACTCCGATGACCATCACCGCAGCCAGTCCCAGAGCCCGACGGCCCTTTCCAGCCTCGCTGCGACGGAAAAAGAGATCGAGACCAAGGGGCAGGAGAATCAGGGTGATCAGTTCCGGACGTACAAAAAAACGCCAGCGCGCCGCAAAAAGACAGCAGAAGGCGAGGAGCAGGGAGGCGCCCGGCGCCAACTCGGCCCGTCGTGACTGTCGATAGAGCAGGAGGGAGAGAATCCCGACAGCCAGCATCCGGAGCAGGACCAGGCCCGCAGGACCACCGAGGCGATCGGCGAGTGCCGCCAGGATCTGGAAAAACCACTCGTGGTTCAGCCAGGCCCTGCCGGGAGCACCAAAGGTGAAGAGGTTGCTCCTCAGGATTTCGTGGTGCTCCAGCATCCAGCGACCGGATGCCAGATGCCAGCCGATCCCGGTATTCAACAATTGGTAGAAGCCGAGAAGCAGGCCTGATGCGATCGCAACCCCACCGAAGTAAAATTCGCTCCGACCTTCGGTACTCTTGATGGCCCCCGGGTTTGTATTCCCAGCTGAATGATCGGATATCGCCCGGGGATTATCCTCAGACTCCGACATCGGCATCAGGATTCCGGATCCTTGAGGATATAGCGCTCCCATTCCTCCTCGAAGGCCAGGGAGGCCGGAGACTCCATGCGGTCGAGGTAGACGATGCCGTCGAGATGATCGTACTCGTGCTGGATGACCCGGGCGTGAAAACCGTCCGCGGTAAAAGACAGGGATTGACCGTCGAGCAGCCGGGCCTTGACCTTGATGCGCCGGTACCTGGGGACCAGGCCCCGAAGCCCGGGAACCGAGAGACAGCCTTCCCAGCCCTCCTCGACCTCCCGGCCGATGGGCTTGATAACGGGATTGACCAGCAATCGGGGACTGATCTCCGGAGAATCATCCGACTCCGGCACCCAGTAGATAAAACAGCGGAGGCTTTCGGCAACCTGGGGCGCCGCCAGACCGACGCCGCCTTCTTCCGCCATCGTAACTTCGAGTTTTCGCTTCAGCTCTTCAAGTTCGGCTGATCCAAACAGATTCTCCGGGACGTCCTCGGCGCGCATCCGCAACACCGGGTGACCCAGGCGGATCACCTCGAGAACATCCGACCTCGTCTCGACCATCCTAGTGGCAACCCGAACAGCCGCCCGTGGAACATGCGCTTGCCGGGGCATTCGGGTTATCAACGGTGAAGCCTGCACCACGCTCGTCTTCGACAAAATCCACGGAGGCGCCCGTCAGATGGGGAGCGCTCTGGGGGTCTACGAGAACGCTGATGTCTCCCGCCTCGATGACCGTGTCATCCTCGCGTTTCTCGTCGAAGGTGAAACCATAGGCAAAACCCGAGCATCCCACACCCTGGATGAAGATCCGAAGATCCTTGCCCTCTGCCTCCGGCATTCCCGTAGCAAATTCCTTGACCTTATCAACAGCCTTGTCTGAAAACGAAATCATCATGACCTCCCGGTCGGTTCCGGCCCCCTATTGGGGAAACCTTCGTTTGCGTGTTCCCGGGCTCTCCGTCGAGGCCCGTCCTTCTCAATCCTGTTCGCCGAGCCAGCGCTCGACTTCAATCGCCGCCATACATCCTGTTCCCGCAGCCGTTACCGCCTGCCGGTAGATACTGTCCTGCACATCGCCGCAGGCCCACACGCCCTCAATCGAAGTGCGGGTCCTTCCCGCCTCGGTGATGAGATAGCCGTTGGCATCCATCTCCAGTTTCCCCTTGAAAACAGCGGTATTGGGCAGGTGTCCGATCGCGATGAAAAGACCCTCAAGAGGAAGCTCTCGAAGCTCGCCCGTCCGTGTATCTTTCAGCCGGACCCCGTGCACGCCCTTCTTCTTGTCTCCAAGCACCTCGTCGACCACCGAATTCCAGGCCACCTCGATCTTTGGATTCTCCAGGGCCCGCTTCTGCATGATCTTCGAGCCGCGGAACTCATCGCGGCGATGGATGATGGTCACCTTCGAGGCAAAACGTGTCAGGTACATGGCCTCTTCCAGAGCCGTATCTCCACCCCCGACCACCGCGATTTCCTTCTCCCTGTAGAAGAAGCCGTCACAGGTGGCACAGGCCGAAACCCCGTAGCCCATCAGTTCCTTTTCACTCTCGAGCCCAAGCAGACGAGCCGAGGCGCCGGAAGCGATGATCAGGGCATCACAGGTGATTCGACGCTTTTCAGAGGTGTGAACCACGAAAGGACGCTGATCCAGTTCAACCGAAGTGACCTCGTCAAAAATGAAATGGGTGCCGAAACGCTCGGCCTGGGCACGGGTCTGCTGCATCAGCTCCGGCCCGTTAATTCCATCCGGAAAACCGGGAAAGTTCTCGACATCGGTCGTAATCGTCAGCTGGCCGCCGGGCTGCATCCCATCGATAACCAGGGGTTCAAGATTGGCTCGAGCAGTATAGATTGCGGCGGTCAGACCGGCCGGTCCGGAACCGATAATCAGTACACGTCGATGTTGATCCGTCATGATATCTCCTTCTTTCGGAGCCCCGAGGGACTCAGGCCCCGGAGTATAGCGCGTTTGCCTCCGAATGCCACATATGGAAGAATTCCAGGCGTGGGGGAATTATTCCCGGAGCCGACTCCGTTCCACCTGAAGACAAGGGAAGCTTCCGGGCGATTTTGATCATCGATTGAGAGTAGTTGAAGGCGAAACAAGGGGATGAACTTGGCGAAATGGGCAAGAAAATCACTGATGCTGCTTATCCTCTTGCCTGGAGCTGTGAGTGCTTCACCGACCCCGCCTTCGTCGGCGGACGGGGGCTGGCGGCACACGAAGAACCTGCTCGCAGGACCTTCTGATCCCTCGGCGCTCCTGGAGTCCGAGGAGACGTGGACGAGGGGTGCCCATGACGAACGCCTGCGTCTACTGGAATCAGCCCTCAAAGAGGGCGTATTCGAGGACATCGTTCGCCTGGAACTTGCGGAGATGATCCTGGGCGAGGATCCCGAACGAAGCGTCCAGCTGATCAGCCCCCTCCTGCGCTCGGCGCCGACAGATGAAATGAAGGCGGGCGCACTCGAGATCCTTGAGTCCGCCGCGGACTTCGGTCTGGATCCGGATCGGCTGAGAGAAGTCCGAAAGATTTCCCACCTTTCCCGAAGCTTCCGGAGACGTCTCGATGTCCTGACGGCAGAGCCGGACACGAGTTCCGGCCGGCGGATCCTGCTCCGGGCAATCTCGAAGACGAATTACGATTTGCCCTCTCTGAGAGCAGCGGAGAAGCTCCTTCAACTCAAGGACCTCAGTGCTTCAGAGAAGCTGTCGATCGCCGAGGTTCTCTATCGGCACGCCCTCTACTCCCGGGCGAGACCGATTCTCGAAGAGCTTTCCTCGCATCCCGGACGACGTTTGAGGCTTTCAAAAGTCCGCTACCTGCTCGGACGCTGCCACTTCAGGATGGGAGATTATCCTGCGGCCCGCTCCTGGTATCTCAAAGCGCTCGAAGCTACTTCCGCCAGGGAGGAAAGGGCCTCGCTCCAGGTCCACATTGCACGGTGTTTCGAGCTTGAAGGCGATCTCAACCAGGCGATTCTCCATGCGCGATCGGCGGTTCTGAGCCGAGGCTCTGATCCCAGGAAACTTTTTCTTGCCCGTTTGAGACTTCGGACCCACCGCCCCGACCTTGCGGCACTGGGAATCTCGCGAATCCGCTCCTCATCCCGGCGATCCAGGGGTGCGCTCCTGATGGCCCTCTTTTCGATGGCCAAAAAGGACTCCCGAGAAGCTCTGAGGCACCTGAGAGAGGTTTCCTCTCCATCGTGGACGGGCCCGGCATCGATACTGGAAGCGGAAATCCAGCTGGAGAGAGGAAAAGCCGCCGAGGCGCTGAAGATCATACGCCGACACGCCTTCCGCCTTGATCCCTTCTGGACCTGGAGGGCTCGACTGTTGATGGAGAAACTCCCCGCTGAAATCGTTGAAAACTGGCGGGAGGACCTCAGGCGGAGGAGCAGGGAAAGTTCGGCTGCCGGAGAGCGCGGACTTCGGGAGTGGGCGATTCTCGAATTTGAGGACTCGGGCCGGGAAGAAGTCCGGCGCAGGCTTGCTGTCGAAAGACCCTCCTCGCCTGAAGCGCAACCCGAAAAGATCAGGGGCATCGCCGGCAAACTCCACAGGGTGGGATTGAGACGTCTCGCCATGCGATGGGATCCGGGATCCTATCCGGCAGGAAGTGCCGCTGAGAGTCTCTGGAGTGCGACGCAGGCGCGGGAGTTTCCGCGCCTCGCGATTCGCCTGGCGGATCATGCCTGGAGACAGTGGGGGTCAGAGATCCCTTCCGACTGTGCCGATCCCCGATTGATGGAGGCTCTCTACCCTCTTCCCCACCCCGAGGACCTGACCCAGGCGGTTTCGGGACATCATTTCCTCCAACAACCCCTCCTTGCCGCCATCGCCCGGGAAGAGAGTCGCTGGGACCCCCGTGCGCTCTCCGCCGTTGGGGCTCGAGGGCTGCTCCAGCTGATGCCGGCAACAGCGCTGGCGGCGGCTGCGCGAGAAGGTCTCACTCCGCCCCAAGCCTCGGATCTCTTCAGACGCCGGCTCAATCTCCGCCTGGGCGCCTCGGAGCTTGAGAAACTTCTCAGGAAATTCGACGGTTTTCGGCCCGCCGCCATCGCGGCCTATAACGCCGGAACGGACCAGGCCGAGCTGTGGAGACTCCAGTGCGGAGAAGAATGTTCCGTGGAAAAATATGTCCTGATGATCGGCTTTGACGCAACCCGAAGCTATACGGCCGATGTTCTCCTCGCCGAATCCATCTACGAACTCAAGGTGCGAAACGCAAGACCTCGTGAGACTTCCGTGCCTCGTCCAGCCACCGCTGAATCAGGACGTTGAGTTTTTCTTCTTCGACGAGGCGCCGGAGTTCCGCCTCGACAGTCGCCGCGGGCGGCGCTTTTTGGCCCCTGGCCTGAAGGGGGATGACAAGTTCTCGCCTGTAGGCTTCCTCGAGGTCCTCCGGCCTGACCCTCACGCGAGCCCTCAGACTGGTCTCCACCCAGGCTCTCGTCGCCGCGATCCGGAAGGCCAGGGCCTCGACATCCTGCCTGCTGAGATGGTGTTTCTCCAGCCGGTGATTCAGGGTCTCCTCTCCGCCGGCCGCCGCAAAGATGCGGTTAATTTCGTCCTCAACATCAATCTCGAGTCCAGGAAGAGATCCTGAGGAACGAAGATCCTCGAACTCCAACTGGAGTTCGATCCGGTGGGTCAGCAGCCGGCTCCTCTGCTCCCGGGTCAATGGCGGCGACACCGGCCCGGGTTCTCCCAGACCGACAAGCCCCGCCAGGATGAGATCAGACTCCAGGATCGGCGCCCGGTCGACTGTTGCCAGCACCTGATCGACGACTTCGGCAGCCGGAATGGGCTGGCAGGAAAGGAGAATGCCGAGCAGTACAAGAAGGACCACGGGTTGAATTTTAACAGACACACCACAGTGGGGCTTGGCCAAAGTTCTTTGCCGGGTGACAATGGCTCATGGACGATGATTCCGGAACCTTGTGGATCGTGGCGACTCCCATCGGAAGTCTGGAGGATCTCTCGCCGCGAGCCCGTAAACTCCTGGCTGAGGTCGAGCTCATTCTCGCCGAAGACACCCGGAGGAGCCGACGTCTACTTCAGGCCCTGGGAATCTCAAACAGCGCCCCTCTCAAAAGTCTTCATGAACATAACGAGGCCAAACGCCTCGAAGAGGTTCTCCAACACCTCCGCAAGGGTCGTTCCGCAGCGCTCGTCAGTGATGCCGGAACTCCAGTTCTCTCCGATCCCGGTTTTCTTCTCGTCAGGGCGGCCCGCAGCGAGGGTCTGCCGGTGGCCAGCCTGCCGGGCCCTTCGGCCTTCATTACGGCCCTGGCCGCCTCGGGTCTTCCGCCCTTACCCGCCACTTTGGTCGGTTTTCTCCCACCCCGCCGCGGGCCCCGGCGCCGTAAACTCCTCGAATATGCGAAACTCCAGTGGACGATTGTCTTTTTTCTTTCTCCCCACAGGCTTGGCGCCGAAATCTCCGACATGTCCGAGGTGCTCGGGGAACATCGCCCCGCCGCCCTCCTCGCCGAACTGAGCAAACGCTACGAGAGGATCGAACAGGGTTCTCTGGAAGAACTTTCCCGAGGGCGGGAGACCCAGAATCCCCGGGGAGAATATGTGCTGGTTGTCGGCCCCGCGGAAGAGCGCGAGCATATGGAGGCAGTGGCTCCGTGCACGATCCGCAGGGCCTATCAGGAGGCCCTGTCTTCAGGGATCGAGCGACGGGAGGCGCAAAGGCAGCTTGCGCGCACATACGGGCTCTCCCGGAAGGCGGTCTACTTTATGCTGATTGAGAATGAAGAGGAATGATCTTCAGGCGTTGTGTTACCCTGAGAATGTAGAACATCGCGCGACACCTCCGACACAGGTGTCGGCGCTTCCAGGTGAGGGGGTTTTATGGCAATTCGGCGAATTCTACTGAGCTGCATTCTGCTGCCGGCCGGTCTGCTGATCGGCGCCTGCAGCAGCAAGCCGATCGTTGGGGTCATACTACCTTCAACCGGAGAGGCCTCCCAGTATGGTGAGAGCATCGAGAGTGGAGCGCGTCTTGCGATTACTGAAGCACGGGAAAAGGGTCAGCTGCCTCCCAAATTCGAGGTGCTCTGGGCGGATTCCGGCTCGGACCCTGACACAGCGGTCAAGATTTTTCGGGACCAGGTTGAGAACAAAGGCGCCAAGGTCATCCTCGGTGGTGCGACGAGCGCCGAAGCCCGCGCCCTGATCCCCGTGATCAATGAACTGCAGATTATTTGTCTTTCACCCTCGGCCTCAGCGCCCGGCCTGACCCGACTGAGCAAGTATTTCTATCGGCTCTATCCCTCGGACGAGATCGAAGGTCAAACCGCTGGAAAGTTCATGACCGACAGGCTCAAGGCCGCCAATGTGCTGCTGTTGGCTGGAAATTCGGAATATGCCTCAGGGATCGAATCGGAATTCCGAAAGGAATATGTCGACCACGGAAAGGGAAGTATTTCGGCCCGGATCGAATTGAACGACGAAGGCTGGGAAGCCGGAATCAGGAAAGCGCTGCGGGCTGAGCCCGGGGCTGTCTACATCGTCGGCTATTCAGATGAGATCGTCCGTGCGATTCGCGTTATCCGCAAGACTGGGTACAAAGGGCGAATCGTCACTACCTCGGCGTTTTTCATTTCAAAGGCCGTCAAGGAGGCGGGAGAAATCGCGGACGGCGTCCTCTTCCCTCTCCCACCCTTCGACCGGAACTCGGAAAAAGAGCCGGTGCTCTCTTTCGTTCATCACTATATGGATGCCTATCAGCGGGCGCCAGATGTTTTCAGCGCACATGGATACGATGCAATGAATCTGCTTCTGGAAATTCTCCGTGAAGCTCATCCCTCGGTGACTCCGCAGCTCGCCAAGGAACTCCATTTCGGGTTGACGAATTTCGTCGGCGTGACGGGTCCGATCCTTTTTGACGATTACGGCGATGTCAGGCATTATCCCAAGATGTTCATCTACAAGGATGGAGTGGTTCAGGGCTATGAGCACTACCTCGAGGTCAAGAGAAAACAGATTATTCAACAGGTCGGGGACCTGCTCGCAAACTGATCCAAATCTCTTGATGAGGAGCATTGATGCGGCATCTCAGCTTATTGTGGCGCCACCGCGCCCTGATCAGCGTCCTGACACAGCGTGAACTCGCGGCACGGTACCGGGCCTCTGTCCTTGGATTCTTCTGGTCTCTCCTCAATCCACTGATGGTGCTGGCCGTCTATGCCGTGGTCTTTACCACGGTTTTCCAGCCACGATTTGAAGGAGGACGACCCTACCCGCTCTTCCTCTTTGCAGGCCTGCTTCCCTGGATGTTTTTCTCGGGTGCGATCCTGGATGCCGCCATTACACTCGTGGACAACGGTCCGCTGCTTGCAAAGGTCATGTGTCCTCCGGAGTTGTTTCCGGCCGTGGTCGTTCTTTCTCACCTCGTGCATCATCTCTTCGCGCTTCCCGTTCTGATCGGCGCGATGTGGGTGGCCTCCGCCTGGGGCTGGCATGTCTTTCCCTGGACGATTTTTCTTCTACCCCTGGCCCTCATTCCATGGATTCTGGTCGCCGCCGGGGGCGCCGCGGCGATTTCTGCGATGGCCGTCAGGCTCCGCGACCTCCGCGATCTGGTGAACCACTTTCTCAACCTGCTCTTCTTTGCCTCCCCGATTATCTACAGCCTCGAAGTTCAGCAGATGCCCGGCGCGCTGATCAGAGTTTTGAAACTCAACCCGATGGCATCTCTGGTCACAGTCTACAGGGATGTCGTGTTCACTGGAAAAGTGCCTCCCCTCACCCAGTGGGCTCTAGCCTATGGTTTCGGGGTGCTGGCCTGGATCCTCGGATCCCTGGTTTTTTCCCGCCTCCGGGATTCCCTCGTGGAGGCCGTATGAGGCCGGGAGAACTGATTTTTGACGGCGTCGAGAAGAATTACAAAATTCGGGGAATGCGCAGCAACCGACAGGAAACACTCAAGGGCCTGCTCTTCGGGCGAAGGCAACCGAAAATGCCCGCCCGGGATTACCCGGCCCTCAAGAAGATCGACTTCAGCGTCCGACCGGGGGAGGTCGTCGCATTGATCGGTCCCAACGGCGCGGGAAAGTCAACCTTACTCAAGCTGGCCGGAGGAATTCTCAAGCCGACCCGCGGCCAGGTTCTGAGAGAAGGACGGCTGACGGCTCTGATCGAACTCGGCGCCGGCTTCCACCCGGAGATCACCGGCCGGGAAAATGTCGTGATCAACGGAATGCTCCTCGGGCTTTCCCGCAAAGAGGTCGAGGCCAGGATGGAAAAAATTATCGATTTTGCCCAGATCGGCGACTTCATCGATTTCCCCGTCAAGACATACTCCTCAGGCATGTATGTCCGGCTGGGATTTTCCGTAGCCGTTGCGGTCGAGCCCGATATCATGCTGATCGACGAGGTGCTCGCCGTCGGAGACGAGGCCTTTACGATTCGCTGCATGGACCATCTGGCACGAATGCGCCGCAGAGGAGTCAGCATGATCCTGGTGACCCACGACCTCGATCTTGCCGCCGCCTTTGCCGATCGCGCAGTCTATCTGAACGACGGCCTTCTTCAGGACGACGGACCGGCGGATTCGGTTGTCGCCCGCTACCGCAGCGATGTGGCCGGAGATCTGCACGATGATGTCGATGCCCGCGCTCCCATCAGGGTCATCGAGGAGGGGAGGCGCTGGGGAAACGGTGAAGTAGAGATTCTTTCAGTTGAATTCAGAAGCGGCGGCCGACCAGCCCGGCTGATTCCTTCCGGCGAGGATTGTGAAATCGTCATCAACTATCGGTGTCACAGCCCACAGCGGGATTTTGTCTTCGGGATCGCATGGCATTCCGAGGACGGCACCCTGATTGCCGGTCACAACACAGATCTTGACGGCTTGCAGACAGCCAGCCTGGAAGGAGAGGGTGTCGTCCGCTGTTCCTATCCGGAAGCCCCTCTTGCACCAGGCCTTTACGAGATCGACATCGCCGTTCACACTGCTGATGGCCTGGCATATGACTACTGGTGCCGAGCCGCCTCACTCAAGATCACGGCGCCGGTCGGTCTCCCGGGTTTTTGGGCGCCGCCCCACAGGTGGACCTCGTCCGGGAAAATCTGGAAGTGACGTTTTACGGCACACGCACCTCCTCGGAGTGTCGCCTAAGGAAAAGCCGCTCACTCCACCTTGAGACGCAGGGTGGCACAGTGATTGCATGTAGTGTGAATGCAGCATTGAAAGGAGGACAAATAACAATGCGCAGACAAAAAGGTTTCACACTCATCGAGCTCTTGATCGTTGTGGCGATCATCGGCATCATCGCGGCAATCGCGATTCCCAACCTTCTCAACGCCATCAACCGTGGCCGCCAGAAGAGAACCATGGCGGATATGCGGACCATCGCAACAGCCATCGGCGCCTACGGAGCTGACAACAGCTTTTTTCCACAAGGCGTTTCTACTATAGCCGCACTGAGTCCCTACCTGTCCCCGACCTACATCAAGACATTCCCCACGTCAGACGGATGGCACAACACCTACGATGTCGATATCGATAGCGCAGGCGCCACCTACACCCTTCGTTCCTACGGCAAGGACCGGGTTACTGATAATCAGAACCCGACCATTGAAACCCGGACAACCGACTTCAACTGCGATATCATCAACACGGACGGCGCCTTCATTCAGTATCCTGAAGGAACGCAGAACTAATTTCGCTTTCCTGTGAATTCAAGGGGGCTTCGGCCCCCTTTTTTCATTGGCAGGAGGATTCATCTTGGAAGCTCACGCCTGCCGACAAGCCTCTCCGATCGAGGGCCGGCATCCTTCGACTCACCCCCCTCGCTGTACCTTTTCTAAGGGCTCCGTCATAATTGCGCCTCCGGCGGCAGACGAGGAGCCCCGGCGAAGAGAGGTGCATCCATGAGTGATCGTTTCCATCCACTCACATTCGATCGTTTCACAAACTTAATTTTCGGGGAATTCGGGTCGCTCGGACGCATTCTTGATATTCCCTCCGAGCTTTTCTTTCGGCCCTCGGGAGACGATGTTTTTAAACTGCGGTTCGGGCCGGAGCTTCTGGCGACCCCCTATGGCGTGGCTGCGGGACCCCATACCCAGCTGGCCCCGGGAATCCTGGCCTCCTGGCTCTGCGGCGCACGGACGCTTGAGCTGAAGACAGTTCAGAAGCGGGGCGTGGAAGTGGTCCGTCCCTGCATCCGCATGCGGGACGAGGGTCTCAATGTCGAATGGTCCCAGGAACTCGATCCCGATCAGAGCTTTCGTCAATACCTCGACGCCTGGGTCCTGATTCATGTGCTGCACCGGCGACTCGACTTTCCCGGAGAAGACGCTGAGACCTCATGTGATATCAGTGTCGGTTATGACCTCGATGGGCTCCAATCGCCGGAGATGCGGCAGTACTTCAGCAGGGTTCGGAATGCCGGCGAGCTGCTGGACGATCGCCTGAAGGCCATCAGGCTCTCGACCTTTTTCCCCAGGGAAGAGGATATCGAGTTCCCGACCCGGCTGGCGCACCGCGTGACGCTTTCAACGCTCCACGGCTGCCCCGCCGGGGAAATCGGGGCGATGCTGCGTTATTTGATGCTCGATCAAGATTTCAACATCCAGGTCAAACTCAATCCAAGTCTCCTCGGTGCGGAGTTTGTTCGCCACATTCTCCATGACGCACTGGGCTTTAAGGAACTTGAACCGGACGAGGAGGCCTTTGCCTCAGATCTCAAAATCGACGAAGCCGTCGATCTCATCTCGGAGATGCGAAATCTCGCCGGGAAGCACCAGCGGAGTTTTGGAATCAAGCTCTCCAACACCCTGCCCCTGCGCCACCGGGGCGATGTTTTTCCGGACTCGGAAAAGACCATGTATCTTTCCGGACGACCCCTCCATCCACTGACGGTACAGATCGCCGCTGCGCTCAGAGACCGATGCGGCGAGGACTTGAATATTTCATTCTGCGGAGGGGCGGATGCCTTCAATGCCGCCAATCTTCTTTCCTGCGGTTTCGCTCCGATCACCACATGCTCGGATCTGCTGAGGCCCGGAGGAATTCCCCGCCTGGGACAGTATCTCGAAGAAACGCGTTCAGCGATGCATTTGGCTCAATCCATCGAAGACTTCATCCTCCGGCAGGCCAGAGCCTCGGATTGGGATGGAGAATCGGTGATGAGTGCGGCCTCGTACAATCTGAAAAAATACGCAGAGCGCCTCCTCGAGGATCCCGCATACCAGTTCGGGAGCTATCACCGAAATGGTATCAAGGCCCGGGATGGCCTTGAGCTTCTCGACTGTATCGCGGCGCCCTGTACTTCGAGCTGCGGCATCACCCAGAAGGTGCCGGAATATCTCCGTCGGATCGCCGCCGGAGATCCGGACGGCGCAGCATCCACGATCCGCGAGGACAATCCCCTGCCCGTCATCCTCGGGCGCACCTGCCACCACCCCTGTGAGCCGACCTGCCTTCGATCCCATTATGCTGCGCCCCTCGCCATCCGGGATCTCAAGCGATTCGCCATGGATTATGGAAGGGGCCGGGCGCCGCACACCGAGACTGCCGAGTCGGATGCGTCGATTGCCGTCATCGGCGGCGGCCCCTGCGGCCTTGCCGTCGCCTGGGAGTGCCGTCGGGCCGGGCTGCCCGTTACGGTTTTTGAGGCCGGCAATCGTGCGGGAGGCATGGTCCATGCGACCATTCCGGTGTACAGAGCGGCCGAAGAGTCTGTTCTTCGGGACCTCCGTGAACTCGAGGATCTCGGTGTGGATTTCAGGTTTAACATGGTCTTCGGAAGAGATTTCTTGCTCCCCGATCTCCGTGAGGCAGGTTTCAGAGGCGTTGTCCTTGCGGCGGGCGCACCGCAGGGACGCCCACTGGGCCTTGAAGGGGAACAGAATGAGGGAATCCTTGATGGCCTGAGTTTCCTTCGAGAGAGAAGACGGGGAGAGGGTGAGACCCTCGAAGGCATGCATGTCGGCGTCATCGGCGCCGGCGACGTCGCGATGGATTGTGCCCGCACCGCCCGACGCCTCAAGGCGGAGGTCGACGTCATCTACCGGCGGCGAAAGCACGACGCTCCGGCCCACCCGGAAGAGATCCGCGCCCTCGGGGAAGAGGGTGTCGGATTCATCGAGCTTCTCTCCCCCGAGTCACTGGAAATTGACGAATCCCGTTTGAGAGCGCTTCTCTGCCGGCCGATGAAGATGGGGGCGCGCGGCCCGGACGGCCGGCCGAAGCCCGTGCCGAGCTCTGAAGAGGCGATTCGGATTTCACTGGATCTCCTCATCGTCGCGATCGGCCAGGAGCCCGACCCCTCGATTGCCGGTATCGAGGGCCTCGAGACGACATCCTCCGGCTGGATCAGCGTGAATCCAGCCACCGGACGGACATCTCTCCCCGGGGTCTGGGCCGGGGGCGACGCCGTTCGCGGCCCTTCATCCATCGTTGCCGCAGCAGGGGACGGAAGAATCATCGCTGCAGATCTCATTGCCTCATTTCAGCTCGCCTCTGATCAGCCGGCCGAGTACCGGGCGCCGATCTCGGCAAAGGAGATCATCATCCGCAGATCCCGGCGGATACGACGAGAGAAGACCCCGGAGCTTCCCCCTGAAGAAAGAACCGGATTTGACGAGGTCGTCCAGACTCTCAAACCGGACGCAGCCCGAAGGGAGGCTTCCCGTTGCCTCGACTGCGATCAGCTCTGCTCAACCTGTGTCACGGTCTGTCCGAACCGGGCCTTCATGACCCTCAGCCTTGAACCCTTTTCCGTCGCGTGGCCTGCGGGAGAAAATGGAAAGACCCGCCGCTTTCACACCAGGCAGGCACACCAGGTCCTGCTCTTTGCCGACTGGTGCAATGCCTGTGGAAACTGCAGCGAATTCTGCCCGACAACGGGCCATCCCCACCTCGATAAGGCGCGGCTCACCGTAGA
>JANTFG010000065.1 GCA_024763555.1 Thermoanaerobaculales bacterium | reverse complement strand
CCGGTCTCGAGGCGCTCCCGGGCCGACCATTCGAATATGTTTTTCTCGGTCTCAAGCCGGAGGAATGGAAGCCCGAAGATTCAGCCCTCGTCAGCCTCTCGATGTTCCTGCAGCTCAATCCCTGGGAGGGGCATCGCAAGATGGCCGTCAGCGCACTGGAGGCGGCTCTTCCCAAGGAGCTTTTTGATTTTCTGGTGAGCAGGGGAACGGAGCTGGACGCCCCGATGCTCGGGCAGGCCTTCGAGACGCCTCCGCTTCCCGGTCCGGATGTCTTCAGGCTGAAGAGAATTCAAGCGGGGAGCGAAGAGAGAAAACCCGAGCCCCGCGAGGGCGTCGGCTCCAATGCCTGGGCCGTTGCGGCATCGAAAAGCTCGGATGGGCGGGCGATTCTCGCCTGTGACATGCATCTGGGGCTGATGCTGCCCAATACCTGGTTCCGGGTGATTCTCAACTGGAAAGATGAGAATGGGTCGCCCCGGATGGTTGCCGGAGTCTCTCTCCCCGGCGTGCCGGGTGTCGTTGTCGGCACAAATGCCCATGTTGCCTGGGGTTTTACCAATTCCTACGGGGACTGGGTTGATCTCGTCGCCTTCGATCCCGTCGGGATCGCTTCCTACCATAGCCCCGAAGGCTTGAGGGAGTTCGACAGCTTCGAGGAGACAATCCGGATCCGGGGAGAAGAACCCGTCCTGGGCCGTTACCAATCGACGATCTGGGGGCCGGTCGTCGGCGAGGACCTGCATGGACGTCCGGTGGCGCTTCGGTGGGTTGCCGAGCGACCCGGAGGGCTCAACTTCAAACTCCTGGACATGGCATCGGCCCGGACCCTCGATGAGGCTCTGAGCATTGCCCGCGGCTGTGGAATCCCGCCGCAAAACTGTGTCGTCGCTGATTCTGAAGGCCGGATCGGATGGACCATTGCCGGCAGGATCCCCAGGAGAGTCGGATGCGGCTCGACCTGGCCGCCCCGGATCAGTACGGATCAGTGTCGCTGGGAGGGCTGGGTGGATCCGGAAGATTATCCGCTCATCCTTGATCCTCCCTCGGGCATCATCTGGACGGCCAACAACCGGGTCGTCGACGGCCCGTGGCTGGAGCTGCTGGGAGACGGGGGCTACAACCTCGGGGCCCGGGCGGGCCAGATTCGTAACGCCCTCCTCTCGCAGTCCGAGATGAACGAGAAAGACATGCTGAAGATCCAGCTGGATGACCGGGCGATTTTTCTCAGCTGGTGGCGTGATCTCCTGTTTGAGACTCTCAAGGCGGCGCCCCCCACACCTGGGCGGGAGGAATTGAAGGATGTGGTCGAGCACTGGAGTGGACACGCAGCGATCGATGATCCCGGGTATCGCATGGTGCGGGCCTTCCGGATCTACACGCGGGAACTCCTGCTGGATCCGCTGGTCAAAGAGGCCTGTTCGGGAACCGATTTCCCCTGTGGCTGGCAATACCTCGGGCAGAGGGAAGGTCCCGTGCGCGAGCTTCTCCGCAAAATGCCCGCCTGGCTCCTCGACCCCGCATTCGAGAGTCGGCAGAAACTCCTGGAGGCGGCGGCGGATCGGGTGATCGGAGAGTTCAGCAGGGAAGGGAGCCACCTCCGGGATCACCCCTGGGGCGAACGGAACCGGCTCCGAATGTCCCATCCCCTGGCGCCAATGGTCCCCCGGATTCTGAGGGGGTTTTTCGAAATGCCGCGGGCGCCCCTTCCGGGAGATACGGAGATGCCCCGGGTCCAGGGCCCGACTTTCGGCGCCTCCGAACGACTGGTGGTCTCGCCCGGGCACGAGTCCGACGCGCTGCTCGAAATGCCGGGAGGGCAGGGTGGAAGCCCCCGGTCTCCCTATTTCCGGGCGGGGCATATGGACTGGGTTGAGGGAAGGCCTTCTCCGCTTCTGGGTCATGAGATTCGATATCGACTTCAGCTTCTGCCCCAAGGTGATGGTAGACTGACGCCGTGAAAGCGTCGGTGAGTTCCCTCCGGAATGCGCGTCTGATCTCGAAGGTCTTTGAACCGGTCCGGGATCGGCTTCAGCTTGTCGAGCGTTTCTTCGACCAGGAGATGGAGAAGGCGCTTCCGAAGGTCCGCGAGGTCGGTGGATATGTTCTCGGCAGCGGAGGCAAACGATTACGCCCGGCGCTGGTACTTCTGGTCAGCCGGATGCTCGGATATCGCGGCGATCGGGATATCCGATACGGCGCTGTGGTCGAACTGATCCATACGGCGACCCTGATTCACGACGACATTATCGACGAATCCGATCTCCGGAGGGGTCGACCGACTGCGAACAGGAAGTGGGGAGACGAGACCGCGGTCCTGGTCGGAGACTGGCTCTATTCCCGCTCGATGGACCTCTGTCTGGAATACGGGGACGTGGCCGTAATGCGGGTGTTGAATGCGGCGACCCTGAGGATGACCGAGGGTGAGATCCTCTCGGCCCATTGGCGCGGTAACGTGGAGATCGATGAGGCGACCTACATGGACATCACCAGGCGCAAGACCGCCGAGCTTTTCGGCGCAGCCAGCTCGATTCCCGCGCTCTTTGATCCCTCCACCTTCCGCTTCGAGGAAGCGCTCTTCCGTTTCGGCGCCAATCTCGGCCTGTGTTTTCAGCTGGTTGATGACGTGCTGGACTTTACGGCAGATCAAAAGGAACTGGGGAAGCCGGTGATGGCGGATCTCAGGGAGGGGAGGGCGACCCTGCCCATTCTGCTCCTTCTCGACTGTGTGGACCCGGGGACCCGGGAGTCCATCGCCGCAGTTGCTCGAGATCGGCGTTTTGATGCCGTCACGGAGGCCGAGGTTCTCGATCTGATCAAAAAACACCGAGTTCTCAAAGAGGTCCATCGCCGGGCCGAGGTCTATGCGGAGAAAGCCGTGGAAGTCTCCCGTTTCCTGCCCGAGGGTCGTGAGCGCGAGGCCCTGGTTGGCGCCACGCGCCTTCTGCTGGATCGAAGGTACTGAGGGCGCGGATTCCCGAAGGATGAGAACCGGAGTCTTCAGACGGCTGCGGCGATGATCCTGCCGAGGGATTGCTTGGCTCTCTTGACGTGCGGGTGCTGCGCGTTATGGGCGAGGATGTCGATGACGCGCTGGTAACACTCCAGCGCCGTCGCCTCGTCGTGTCGGCAGTGCTGGCGGATCCAGCCCTTCATCAGCCAGGCTTCCGTCAGCCGGGGAGAGGTTTCGATAATGCGGTTGATGAAAATTTCGGCGACACACCATCGTTCTTCTCTCATGGCCCGCGCCGCATGTCGGCGGTAAAGACGGATCGCGCCCTCGGGATTGAGTTCCGGATCCGGCCTCCTGCGCCGCGTCGGATGCTGTAGCACTTTCATTTTCAATCTCAGTATCCGACGCAAAACCCGTGTTGTCAAGGTCTTGTAACTTTTGAAGCCCTTCTGTTCGAGTCAGTGCTCATTTTCCGGTCCGGATCCCCTCGGCGACCCGGTCTGCCAGGGCCATGACGGTGAGGTGCGGATTAACCTCTGAGCATCGTGGGAAGAGGGAGGAATCCGCGACCAGGAGCCATGGATGACCATGGACGCGGCCCCAGGAGTCGGTGACCGAATCCGAAACATCCCTTCCCATCCTGCATCCCCCCATCAGGTGGGCCGAGGAGATCGACAGCCTCCCCGGGAGAACCCCCGATCTGGGAATCATCGCTTCGGGACTTTCTCCGGCCCTGATCCAGAATTTCCGGCTCGCGGGAACATGGACCCGCCGGGCGCCCGCAGCGAAGAAAATCTCTGTCGCCCGCAGCATCGCCTGGTGGAGGCTCGTGAGACTCTTCTGAGAGAGACTGTACTTCACGACGGTCTCATCCCTGCGGTTCAGGAGTACTCTGTTGTGGTCTTCGGCATCATCCATCACCAGGGCGAGGATCTGCTGCATTCGGGGCATGGCTCTCATCGCCTCCGCATGCTCGGGTCCGAAACCTATGAGATTCTTCGCCGTAGTGAAGGGATAGTACATGCAGACCTCGAGAAGAAAACGCCCATCTTTCTGAAACTGGTCCGTGTAGTAGCTCTTCGGGTGTCCGATGGTGTTTGAGATCTCCGAGGCGTGCTCGGCTGCGAGGATCAGGGCCGGGTGAAGGGTCAGACCGAGACCAAGCGCAGGGAAGATCCGCCCGAAGCCCGATCGCAGAAGGAGGGAGGTTGAGCCGATCGCATTTCCCGCAAGGACGATCTTTGAAGCTTCGATTCGATATCTTCCCTCGGGCCAGGAAGAGGGCAAACCTGAGGAGGAATTGGTCACGAGGGTTTGAAGTCGGCCCTGGGAGATGGTCTCGACCCGGCAGTTGGTGATGACCTCGATCCCCGCCTTCTCGGCCCTCGGTAACTGGAGCCGATGCGTTCCCGTCTTCGCACCGTGGGGGCAGCCCAGGTTGCAGATGCCCGCACCTCGACAGTCCCTGATATTGAGTGGGATTTTGTTCAGATTCCAGCCCAGCTTCCGACAGCCCCGTGCGAAGGCCCGATTGTTTTCATTGATCAGATCATCGTCAAGACAGTGGACACCAAGCTCGGCTGAAAGGCGGCGACTCCGCCGATTGAGATCCTGGAAGTCAAGCCCGGGAACCCCCCATTCCTCAACGATCTTCTCGGGAATCTCCAGAGTAACGCCCGTGTAGACGACAGTTGAGCCTCCGTAAGCGCGCCCCATCGCCAGGGTGATACTCCGATCCTCCGTCAGCATGCCTCCGGAGTCGACGTAGAGACGACGGGCCATCTCGAGCTCATGGCCGGTGAACTCTTCCTGCCTGAGACGGGGGCCGGCCTCCAGTACGGCGATTCGCGCGCCCTGCTCCGCTAATCCGCTGAGACCGGCGGCCACGGTTCCGCCGCCGGCTCCGGAGCCGACGATGACGATGTCGTAGCTACGCGTTTCCACCAAGCCTCCGGTTCCCCTCGAAGTCCGGTTCATAGCCCACTTCGATCCACGCCGCATCTCGGCCGTAATAGCCCATCAGCACCAGCGTCCGCAGACCCCAGAAACCCTTTCGCAGGGCATCCGGCGCGCTGTCCTGGAGCCAGCTGAGCACGCGATCCTGCCGCGATCCATCCAAATGATCAAAAGGTCGCCCCCAGTGGAGCCCCGGAGCCCAGCGGATGAGGCTGAGGAAGATCGAAAACTGTCTGCGAATATGTTCGGGGCGGTCCATCAGCGCCCGGTCGACGATCTCGTGGAAGTCCCTGCTCCCCTCCGCATCAAGCCGACTGAATCCCGGAATAATCCGGGCGGAGATGAGGTCAAGCATCCTCTCCCTGGAGAGACTGAGGCTGTTCACGCACTCATTTCACCATGGATGACCGACGCTGGCAATGGAGCTTCAGATGAACTCGCAGGGGGCGAGTGCCTCGTCCGGCCGCTCTACTAGAAAAATCCCAGCTCCAGGCGGACTTCCTCGGACATCATTTCGGGATCCCAGGGCGGGTCCCAGGTGATCTCGACCTCGACGGAACGAATGCCTTCGATCTGACCGACTCGGATCTCGACATCCGGCGGCAGGCTCTCAGCCACGGGGCACATCGGGGAGGTCAGGGTCATCAGGATATAGGCGTCGCCGTCGTCTGAAACGCGGATGTCATAGACCAGACCGATATCATAGATGTTGACCGGAATCTCGGGGTCGAAAACGGTGCGCAGGATTTCGATAATCTTCTCGCGCAGGGCCTCGCTCATGAATCCTCCGTCGAGACCGGCCCATCGGCCTCCTCGCCCAGGGCCGAACGGAGGGTATGCCAGGCCAGGGTCGCGCATTTGACGCGGACCGGGTATTCGCGGACCCCTTCGAAGACCCTGAGTTTTCCCAGCTCGACATCCTGTTCCTCGGCAATGCCCGTCAGCATGTGGTGAAAACCTTCGAAGAGTTCGATGACCTCCTCGACGGTCTTCCCCTTGACGGACTCCGTCATCATCGAGGTCGAGGCGGTACAAATGGCGCATCCGGCGCCCTCGAAGGAGATCTCCCTGACGATGCCGTCCTCGATGCGGAGGTAGACCTTGACCGTGTCGCCGCAGAGCGGGTTGTGACCGTCCGCCGAACAACTGGCCTCCGGCATGGCGTAACAGTTCCTGGGATTGCGGTTATGATCCAGGATGATCTCCTGGTAGAGCTGTTTGAGATCAGACATCAGGCAAAGACCTCCCGAACACTTTCAAGCCCTCGAATCAGGGCGTCGATATCTTCTTCCCGGTTATAAAGCCCGAAGGATGCCCGCACGGTGGCGGACAGCCCGTAGCGCTGCATTACCGGCTGGGCACAGTGGTGGCCCGCCCGGACGGCGACACCCTCCTGATCGAGGATCGTCCCGACGTCGTGAGGGTGAATTCCATTGAGAACGAAGCTGATCGCTCCCGCCCGTTGCCGGGCCTGCCCGATCAGACGAAGCCCCGGGACTTCCGGAAGCCGCAAACTCGCCTCTTTCATCAGCCGCTCTTCGTGCTTCCGGATGGCCTCGAGACCGACGCCATCGATGTACTCGAGAGCGGTGGCCATCCCCAGGGCGCCCTCGATATTGGGCGTTCCCGCCTCGAAGCGGTGGGGAGGCTCGTTGAAGATCGTCTCCTCGAAGCGGACGGAGAGGATCATGTCTCCACCTCCCTGGAAAGGAGGCATCTCGAGGAGGTGCTTTCGTTTGCCGTAAAGCGCGCCGATCCCGCTGGGGCCATAGACCTTGTGGGCCGAAAAGGCGTAGAAATCACAGTCAAGATCGACGACATCGACATCCAGGTGCGAAATGGCCTGGGCGCCGTCGACGAGGACGGGAATGTCCTTTTCGTGAGCCATCGCGATCATCTCTTTGATGGGATTCACCGTACCCAGGGCGTTGGAGACGTGGACGATGCCGACAAGCCGGGTCTTCGGGCCCAGCAGTCCTTGATACGCATCCAGATCGATGTTCCCCTCATCAGAAATCGGAATGATCCTGAGCACGGCGCCGGTGGATTCTCTCAGCAGCTGCCAGGGAACGATATTGGAGTGGTGCTCCATCTCGGAGATCAGAATCTCGTCTCCCGGCTGAAGCCTCGGTCGCAGAAAAGAGGCCGCAACCAGGTTGATGGCCTCGGTCGTCGAACGGGTGAAGACGATCTCGCGGCTGTCATGGGCGCCGATATGCTTCCGGATCGTCGTCCGGGAGCTTTCATAGGCAACGGTTGCCCGCTGGGAGAGGGCGTGCACTCCGCGATGGACGTTGGAGCAGTCCCGCTCATAGAAGTTCCGGACGGCATCGATAACGGCCCGCGGTTTCTGGGTCGTGGCGGCATTATCCAGGTACACGAGATCCCGCCCGTGGACCTGCTGATCCAGGGCGGGAAAATCCCGGCGTATGGCTTCGAGATCGAAGGCGGCGCTCATCGTGCCGTCGCCCCATGAAATCGCCGGATGAGTCTCTCTTCCAGTCGGGTCTTCAGGTCTTCGACCCCGATGCTTTGAAGCACCTCGCCGGCGAAGGCCAGCATCAGCAGCGCCCGAGCCTCCTCTTTCCCAATGCCTCGGGCGCGAAGATAGAAGAGAGCCTCTTCGTCCAGCTCACCGACGGTTGATCCGTGGGTGCAGCGCACATCATCGGCATCGATCTCCAGCTGGGGATTGTTGAATGCGACGGCACGATCCGAGAGCAGGAGTGATTTGCTGGACTGGTTGGCGTCGGTCCCCTGGGCCCCGGGCGCCACGACGATCCTGCCGGTAAAGACGCCCCGGCTGGAATCTGAGAGGATCGAGCGGAAGAGCTGGTGGCTGCTGCAATCGGGCGCCTGATGTTCCACGCGCACCAGGTGTTCGCCGTGGGCTGCTCCCCGGCCGAGATGGAGGCCCGAGAGTGATGCCTCAGCGCCTCTCGACCTGAGGGTCGTCTCAAGCTCCAGCCGGAAGAGATCGGCGCCCAGCGCGAGGCTGAGGAACTCAGCCTTCGAGTCCCTCTCGAGGGCGATTGCAACAAAGCCCAGGTGCCGTGCCTTGTCCGCCTCGTCCTGGAGGCGGAGGAAATGAAGATCGGCTCCGGCACCGAGATGAAGCTCGGCGAGAGGCATCCGAATCATCGGCCCGGTCGAGACAAAATGCTCGATGATGGTGGCCTCAGCTCGCGCCTTGAGCATGATGAGGTTGCGTGGATAGAGGGCAGCCTCCTCCGTATCGCAGTGATGGATCAGGTGGATGGGCCCCTCAAGCCGGGTTCCCGCTTCGAGGACGATCAGGGCGCCGTGGTCAAAGCGGGCACTGTTGAGAGCCTGAAAGGCGCCGGTTTGCGGCGGAAGAAGATCGCCGATGATCTCTTCGGCCTCCGGATCCTGAGCGATTTCCAGGATTGACGAGATGCGACAGCCGGAGGGCAGGGCCTCGATATTCGAGAGCCTTTCATTCAGGCGTCCATTGGAAAAGACCAGCCGATGGGCCTCGGGAATCAGGAGCCCTTCAAGCCTGGGGGAGCCGGTTTGAGGCAGGGGGGCATCAAGGTCCCCCAGGCGATTCAGCGGTGTGAAGCGCCAGCTCTCCTGTTTTTTCGAAGGCAGGCCGAGACTCTGAAAACTCTCCTCGCCGTGGAGGCGGAGCATCTCGAGAGCTGAGCCCGGAAAGGCTTCGGCGTTCTGGGTGAGGGCATTCATCTCAAGCCCCCGCCGCGACTCTCAGCCCGTCACGATCATGAAGATCCTCGTAGCCCTCCGCCTCAAGCTCCAGGGCCAGCTCTCGACCGCCCGAACGGACGATTCTGCCGTCTTTCAACACGTGGACGAAGTCGGGAACGATGTGATCCAGCAGGCGCTGGTAGTGGGTAATGACGAGAAAGGAGCGTTCCGGAGACCTGAGGGCATTGACGCCGTCGGAGACGATGCGCAGGGCATCGATATCAAGGCCCGAATCGGTCTCATCGAGAATCGCCATCCGCGGCTCCAGCACCGCCATGTGGAAGATCTCGTTCCGTTTTTTCTCGCCGCCGGAGAAACCCTCGTTGACGGCTCGCTTCAGGAGGCTCTCATCCATCTGGACGAGTTTCATCTTCTCCTTCACCAGCTGAAGAAAATCGAAAGCGTCAAGCTCGGTTTCGCCCCGATGCTTCCTGATGGCGTTCAAGGCCGCCTTGAGGAAGTAGGAGTTACCGACGCCGGGAATCTCTACGGGGTACTGGAAGGCCAGAAAAAGGCCTTCGCGGGCGCGCGTCTCGGCATCGAGATCCAGCAGATTATTCCCCTGGTAGAGGATTTCTCCTTCCGTGACCCGATAGTCTTCTTTGCCGGCAAGAACGGAGGCCAGGGTGCTTTTTCCCGAACCGTTGGGGCCCATGACGGCATGGATCTCGCCGTCTCCGATTGAGAGATTGATTCCCTTGAGAATTTCCGTATCGCCGATCGAGGCGTGCAGATTTCTGATTTCAAGCATTTTCTTCTCCGTCAGCGGGTCGACCCCGCTCCTTTTCAAATATTCAGCCGACGCTGCCTTCGAGGCTGACTCCCAGGAGTTTCTGGGCTTCTACCGCGAACTCCATCGGGAGTTTGCGGAATACCTCTTTACAGAAGCCGTTGACGATCATCGAGACCGCGTCCTCGGTGGAGAGGCCGCGCTGGTTGCAGTAGAAGATCTGGTCCTCCCCGATCTTCGAGGTCGTCGCCTCGTGCTCCATCCGTGCCGTCGGGTTGCGGACGTCGATATAGGGGAAGGTGTGGGCGCCGCAGTCCGAGCCGATCAGCATCGAGTCGCACTGCGAAAAATTCCTGGCATTTGCGGCTTTCGGCAAGATCTTGACCTGGCCGCGATAGGTGTTCTGCCCCCGCCCCGCGGAGATGCCCTTGGAGATGATTGTCGAGCGCGTATTGCGTCCGATATGGATCATCTTCGAACCCGTGTCGGCCTGCTGACGGCCCGAGGTCAGGGCGACCGAGTAGAACTCACCGATTGAGTCGTCGCCCTTGAGGACGACCGAGGGATACTTCCAGGTGATCGCCGAACCGGTTTCCACCTGGGTCCAGGAGATCGAGGCCTTCTCCTCGCAGAGCCCCCGCTTGGTGACGAAGTTGTAGATTCCGCCGGCGCCGGTCTCTTTGTCCCCCGGATACCAGTTCTGGACCGTGGAGTACTTGATCGTCGCGCCCTTCAAGGCCACCAGTTCAACGACCGCGGCATGGAGCTGGTTCTCGTCCCGCTGCGGCGCAGTACAGCCTTCGAGGTAGGAGACATAGGCGCCCTCGTCGGCCACGATCAGGGTCCGCTCGAACTGCCCCGTATTGGAAGCGTTGATCCGGAAATAGGTCGAAAGCTCCATGGGGCAGCGGACGCCTTTCGGAACGTAGACGAAGGAGCCGTCGGAGAATACCGCAGAGTTCAGGGTCGCAAAAAAATTGTCGCCGGGGGGCACGACGGAGCCCAGGAAGCGCCGGATAAGCTCCGGGTGTTCCTGAACGGCCTCGGAAAAGGAGCAAAAGATGATGCCCGCCTCACCGAGTTTTTCCTTATAGGTCGTGGCGACGGAAACCGAATCGAAGACCGCATCGACGGCGACACCCGCCAGAATCTTCTGTTCATCCAGCGGGATGCCCAGCTTTTCATAGGTCTTGAGAATCTCGGGATCCACCTCGTCGAGGCTCTCCAGGGAATTCGTCTTGGGCGCGGCATAGTAGGAAATGGACTGATAGTCGACGGGCTCGTAGTCCACCTTGGCCCACTCGGGTTCTTGCTGTTGCTGCCACCGGCGGTACGCGGCCAGTCTCCACTCGAGGAGCCACTCCGGCTCCTTCTTGATTGCGGAAAGGGCACGGATGACCGATTCGTCCAGCCCAGGCGGAAAACGATCCTGCTCAACATCGGTCACGAAGCCGTGTTCGTAATCCCGGTTGGCGAATTCTTCAAGTATTGCAGTCGAGTTCATCTCGTTCTCACCTCACGTAATTGAGAACCGTTCGCGAGGCCGAGGCATTCCCGCCTGTTCCATTCAGGCCCCCACGATCGCTCCGGCTTCGGCATCGGCTCCGGACCTGCGGCGTCGGCGCCCGCTCCCGCTCCGGTCCCGGCCGGCCCGTGCTCGGCCTTTGTGATCGGCTATAATCATTTCTCCATGGGATGCTTTGAGGAGAGTCAGTGTTTCAGCCTTGGGCGCTACTGTGCCGGAGCCTTTCATCTTCACAGGCACGGGCTGCGAACCCAAGCCGGGCCTCTGGACTGGATGGGCTCCGATGAACCCGAGGGCCTCCGTGCTCTCCTGGAATGCCGTTTCGATGGTTTTATGGCCCTTGAGAATCTCCGCGTCATTGATCAGCACCACGGCAACTGGGTCGTGGTGGACGAGCGGTATCGAGTTCGAGCGGCCCACGCTTTCCCCATCGATCCCAGGAAAATTCCGGAGCAACCCGGATGCCTTGTGTCCCGGCATCCGGCAGTCGGAGTACTCTCCTTCCGGTGTTTGAGAACCCTCTACCCGCCCGCGCGGCTCAGAGTCCGGGCGACACAGAATTCTTCGAGGGATGGTGCCATTGAGTTGGAGAGCTATCCATGGGCGATCAGGCGCCTGGGAAGGCGGGTGTCGGCTTTTCTCAGGGCTCTGGACGACCCCGGACCCCTGCTGCTGATTCGGCAGGAGGACGGTATGGAGGATATCCTCCGCCTCCTGGAAGTTCTGAAAAAACTCCGGGAGGACCGGCCCTTTCGTCTTCTCGCCATCGGTCCCGCCCCGGAGTTCCGGGAGAAAACCCCCGCCGACGAATTGCTTACTTTCCCGATGGAAGCCATCGACTCAACGAAGGGTCCGGACTCCTGGCAGGGAGATCATGAGGCCTGGAACCGGGCCCTGGATCCGGTATGGTGGGGTGGGTGAGGATTTCGGGAAATCCCACCACCGCACAGGTCCCGTCAACTGCCTTCCAGCTTCGGTTCCGGATTGCTGTTCCGGCCTCGGTTTGCCGTTTCGGATCCAGAGACAGGCCCAGCGACAGTGGTAGAAGCAGGGTCAGAATCAGCGGCAGGTCCATTCGCCAGACCGGCAGGCCCGGAGCAGCTTCAGGAGCCGCGAGCGGGAGCCGGAACCGGTGGCCGGAGCCGATGCCGCAGCCGGGTGCAGTGCCCGAGAGGCGAAACTGACCCGGGAGAGTCCTACTCGAAGTGGCCGACAAATCCCGCAACCACACCGGTTTCAACCATCGCCCCCCAGCTCCGGCTCGGGATACCAAGGTTGTGTTCGGCCCAGGTATTCCGCTCAAAGAACCACGACCCTATCCGCTCCGGATGCGGCTCCTGCTCCCGCTCCGGCTCCTGGCCCTGTCTCGGTTTCGGTTCCTGCTTCTGCTCCTGTTCCTGCCTCTGCCCCGGTTTTGGCTCCGGTCACGGCGCCTGCTCCGGTCTCGGTTCCGGGCTTCGGGCGGCCGACCCGATTTGCGCGAAGCGGGTCCGCATCGTTACCATGTGCGGGGGAGATGCCATGCAGGGAATTTTTGAGTTGATATCCCATCTGATTTTTAAGGGAAGCGGGATCGTCTGGGGCTGGCCGGAGCAGATGCCGCTGATTGTGATCCTGCTCGTGGGGACGGGCCTGATCACGACGCTGCGACTGGGCTGGATCCAGATCCGCTACTTCCGTCACGGTCTTCGGGTGATCCGCGGCGAATTCGATGATCCGGAACACGCCGGGGACCTCTCCCATTTTCAGGCCCTGACGACGGCCCTTTCGGCCACCGTAGGAATCGGCAATATCGCCGGTGTGGCGACCGCCCTGCATTACGGAGGGCCCGGGGCGCTTTTCTGGATGTGGGTGACGGCCGTTTTCGGGATGGCCCTGAAGTTCACGGAGTGCACCCTGGCCATGAAATACCGGACGGTCCTGCCCGATGGCAGCGCCGCCGGAGGCCCCATGTACTCGATCGAAAAGGGTCTCGGGCGGCACTGGAAGCCGCTTGCGGTGGCCTTCGCCGGCTTCACGGTGATCTCTTCCTTCGGTTCGGGCAACGCGGTGCAGAGCTTCACCGTCGCGGACCAATTTCGACAGGACCTCGGCGTGCCGACCTGGATCACAGGGCTGATCATGGCCTCACTGGTGGCCGCCGTCATCCTCGGAGGGATCCGAAGAATCGGCAAAGTGACCTCGAAGCTGGTTCCCTTTATGGCAGCTCTCTATATCGGCGCGGGGTTGCTCGTCCTTGCGACCAAAATCAGCCACCTTCCGGGAATCGTGGCGCTGATCGTGCGTTCGGCCTTCGAACCGGCGGCCCCGGTCGGAGGTTTTGCGGGAGCATCATTCATCTTCATGCTGACCTGGGGAGTGAAGCGGGGGCTTTTCTCCAATGAGTCCGGCCAGGGCTCGGCGCCCATTGCTCACGCCGCGGCGAAGACCGATGAGCCGATCCGTGAAGGTACGGTCGCCATGCTCGGGCCTTTTATCGACACACTTCTGATCTGCAGTATGACCGGGCTGGTCATCCTCTCGACCGGGGTCTGGCAGCAGAAACAGCAGCAGCGGGTTCTGCTCAACTCCCAGGCTGCCGTCACCGCCTATGATGTCGGGACGGAGGTCGAGCAGAACGGCGCCCTGGACAAGAAGAGGCTGGCGGACGGCGCCCACCGGGTACGGGCTGGTTCCTGTGGCGACCTCATCCTTGTGCGAAATGACGGCGCCGTGGAGGATGTCCGGCTCTTCCTCGGAAGTGGAACAACCGGCATGGAGGATCTCAGACCCTTCGACGGGACGATGATCTTTGATCCGGAGCAGAAAGGAAAGCTGGAGAGTGTCCGCCTTCTCGATGCGGATGGGGAGATTGTCGAAAAGAGTCTGGTGCTCGAAGGCCGGGCGCTGCAAAATGGATCTCCACTGACTGCCTGGGCCTTCCAGGAGGGCCTGGGTCCAATCGCGGGCGGCTCGGGCCACTACCTGGTGACCCTGGCGGTTTTTCTCTTCGGCTTATCGACGGCGATCAGCTGGTCCTATTACGGGGACCGGGCGATTTTCTATCTCTTCGGTCCCAAGTGGACGATGCCTTACCGCATCGTCTTCTGCATCATGAATTTCCTCGGCGCCATCTATTCCCTGGAGTTGGTCTGGGCTTTTGGAGACATGGCGCTGGGTCTGATGACCATTCCCAACCTTCTCTCCATTCTCCTGCTGACCGGGGTGGTCAAGGGCTGGGTCCGAACTTACGTCCGTGAGGGGAAGATGAAGCCTCAGAAGATGTCCTGAGTGGGTTGAGCCGGGCGGGGAGCGAGACCGGCGCGGGAGCAGCAAGGCGATGCCGGAGCGGGAGGTGCGCACCGATGCCGGAGCGGGAGCAGGAGCCGAAGACCGAGGCCGGAGCCGGAACGATCGTGGTTCTTTGAGCGGAATGCGGAAGCGATGATTGCGATCTCTGTGTCTGAAGCCGGAGCAGGGAGGCGGTGGCCGAGACCGATGCGGTCGTGGGATGTTCCGACCACTTCGAGTGCGCCTCTGTCGGCTCAGTCTCGCGTTTCGGGCCTCAGGGCCGGCTCCGGATGCGGCTCCTGCTCCGGAATCGGTTCCGGTCGGCGGCTTCCGCTCCGGTTTCGGCTCCCGGCTGCGGCGAAGGAGCCGGAGCCGGTCCCTGCAAGGGAGTCGATTCCCGCGCCGCCTGGTGTCCCCTATCCCGGATACTGCCCGGTGATGTACTTCGTCAGGTGTTCGATTTCTTCCTTCTGAAGGTGGGTGACTCTGCGGGTGAGATCGCCGATGGAGACGAGACCGATGATCCGGCCCTCCTCCTCGACCGGGAGATGCCGGCAGCGTTTTTCCGTAACGATGCCCATGGCCTCTTCCACCGTGACCGTCGGCGCAACGGAGATGGGCTTCCGGGTCATGACCTCGGAGACCGGGGTCGCGGCCGGGTCTTGAGTGCTGCCGAGAACCCTGGTCAGAACGTCCCGTTCCGTGAAGATCCCGACCACCTTCTCGTTCTCGATGACCAGGAGCGATCCGATGCGCTGTTCATTCATCTTATTGACCGCTTCCCTGACGCTCGCCGAGGGTGAGACGTGGTGAACTTCGTGTCCCTTCGTGTCAAGAATTGCTTTGAGTGTTGTTTTCATCATACCTCCATGAGACCCCGAAGCACTTCAAACCAGATCATCCGGGCTGTCGAGATCCTTTCTCAAGTGTAGCATAGAAATCTTGAGAGACCGGGATCGTGGAACTAGTAGAGCGTTTCCGAAATAACGTGTCGCACAAAGGTCGTCGATGCGCCTGGCCTGTAAGGCGCGCTAACCCAGGCGATGCGGTGCCCATCGGCGAGTTAGCGCAACGCTGCAGGCCGGGATGCAGCGGGGACCGATTGCAACGGTATTTTGGAAACGTTCTACTAGTCCGCGAAGCGGCCCTGCTTCCCGGTGTGGCGGTTTCTCTCGGGAAGCTCGTCAGGGAGGGATCACTCCCGGCCTGACTTTCCTCTAAGATCAGCGCTTTCATCCTGGGATTCAGCGATGACAATCCGATTTCGGCCGGCATCTTTGGCCTGATAGAGGGCCTGGTCGGCAGCGCT
>JANTFG010000064.1 GCA_024763555.1 Thermoanaerobaculales bacterium | reverse complement strand
TTTAACATCCGTTGCATCAATAGTTTCGCAAATGCGGACTGAAGTCCGCGCCCCATTTCGGCCCCATAATGCCCCGAGCTACAGCGCAACAACCTCGAGGTGAAATTTCTTTGGCGCAGGATTCCAAAACGGGTATACTGGCAATGTTTGAAAGGTATCGGGACCATTTTCAGCCCGATATAGAAGGAGGATCGTTATTCGGAAGTATGAGTTTCGCGAAGCCCCGGACCAGCCAAGTGTGCGGATCAACGAGCGCATTCGGCTTTCTCCCGTTCGACTGATTGATGAGACCGGAGAACAGGTCGGCGTCATGCCGGTGGACGAGGCCCTCGCCTTGGCAAGGTCCAAGGGATTGGATCTCGTCGAGGTCGCCGCCAATACTCGACCAATCGTCTGCAAGATCATGGACTACGGCCGATTCCGCTATGAGCAGGAAAAAAAGGCCAGGGAAGCCAGGAAGAATCAGCAGCAGATCGACATCAAAGAGGTCAAGTACAGGCCGAATATCAACCAGCATGATTTCGAGACCAAGACAAACCATGCCAGGAAGTTCCTCTCGAAGGGCAAACACGTCAAGGTCACCATCATGTTCAGGCGGCGAGAGATGCGGCGGCCTGAGAATGGATTCGAGCTCCTGAGACGTGTCGCTGAGAGCCTCGAGGATATCGCCAAGCCTGATCACATCCCCACGGTGCTCGAGAGTCGCGATCTGACGATGCTTCTCAGACCCATCAAGGGCTGATTTTCCGGCGATTCCGGTGAAATTCCGGGAAAAATGGCCCGGAAATGCCTCTTCCTGAAAACTCATCCAGGGAGAGTGCGACCCGAAGACCCCGCCCAGTCTATTTCGCAGGAGAACATCCAGTGGCATTGAGCAAGGAAACTATCGCGATCATCGGCTGCGGCGCCATGGGTGAAGCCCTCGTTCGCGGACTTCTGAGCAACGGTCTCGTGAAGCCGGATCAACTCCGGGTCTCTCACCCGCGAAGTGAACGGAGAGCTTTCCTCGATGAACACTATGGAATCCGGAGCTACGGCGACAATTCAGAGGCCGTCGCAAGGGCCGATGTTGTCGTTCTTGCGATCAAACCTCAGTACTTCGACGAGGTTGTTTCCGCTCTTCCCGAGACTCTGAATCCCCATGCTCTCGTCATGAGCATTCTTGCGGGCATCCGGATCGATCGAATCTCCTCAGCGCTCACGAACTCGAAGGTCATTCGTGCCATGCCGAATCTACCGGCAAAAATCGGCGCAGGCATCAGCGTATGGACGGCCGCACCCGAGGTCAACGAGGCCGAGAAGCTCAAGGCCGCCACCCTGCTCTCCGCATTCGGGGCTGAAATTTACGTCTCCCATGAGGGCGACCTCGACATGGCCACCGCTCTCTCGGGAACCGGCCCGGCCTATGCCTTTCTCTTCATGGAAGCCATGGTCGACGCCGGCGTCCACCTGGGCTTTTCCCGCCACCTTGCCTTTCAACTGGTCTGCGAAACGCTGAGAGGCTCGATCGAGTACGCTGCTTCCACACCGGAGCATCTCGCCAAGTTGCGAAACTACGTCACCTCTCCCGGTGGGACGACGGCCGAGGCCTGCTACGAATTGGAAAAGGGTGGATTAAGGACCGTCCTCTCAGACGCCGTCTGGGCCGCATACAGGCGGTCGAAGGAACTTGGAGAACCCTGAATCAGAAGAACACACAAAGACAAAGGCCCCCGGAACCTCCCGGGGGCCTTTCATTTTGAACGAGGCGCAGATCAGTTGGATTCGACTTTCACCTTGACCGAACGCGGTTTGGACTCCTCCCGCTTGGGCAGATGCAGGGTCATGACGCCATTCTTAAAGCGGGCATCAATCTTCCCTGAATCGACGGTCGGCGGGAGCGTAAACCGACGTTCGAAGGCGCCGAAAGCCGACTCGACCCGATGATAGGTCTCACCCTCGCTGGCCTGCTCGAAATGCCGCTCTCCACGCAGGGCCAGGACACCGTCCTCGATCGTCACGTCAACATCCTTGGCATCAACGCCGGGCATCTCAACGGTGATCTCGATGGCGTCCTTCTTTTCGAGAATATTGACGGCCGGAATCCAGGCGCCACGAAGTGAATCGGCCTCGGACCTGCTCTGGCGCGGCCGACCCCAGACTTCATCGAAAAAACGCTCCATATTTCGGGCAAGATTGGAAAATTCGGCTGTGGGTTCCCAACGCGTAATGTTCATAAGACACCTCCTGTTTTGGTTTTCATCCTCCCTCCCATCACGATTTGAAATATAGAACCTGCGCGGGTATTTGTCAAGTCCTTTTTTACAGAAACTTCGTATCTGAGTTCTCGTTCCTCATATGTAAAATTATATCTCGCCCATTCTGCCCCTTTTTCCGGCCCGGTATGCGATCGTGTTAGGCTACTCGACCCCTGGGAGGCCCGGCGTGAACGCTGCTCAACAACATCGACAAGCTCTGAATACCGCCGGCATCTTCCACTTCTGGAAGCCGCTGGCCGCAACATGGCTGATGATGTCGGTGGAAGGACCCACTCTGACGGCGGTGATCGCCCGTCTTCCCGATGCAAAGCTGAACCTGGCCGCCTTCGGCATTGCCTTCGCCTTTGCCCTGATTGTTGAAGCCCCCGTCATCATGATGATGTCGGCCTCGACAGCGCTGGTACAGAACCGCCTGACCTACCTCAAACTTCGCAACTTCACGCAAACCCTCAATGCCGGCATCACCGCCCTGATGCTCTTCGGCCTGATTCCTCCCATTCATCGCCTGATCACTGAAGGGATGCTGGGCCTGTCTCCTGAATTGGCTCACAGAACCTGGCTCCCCCTCCTCCTGCTTCTGCCTTGGCCGGGAATGATCGGAATCCGCCGCTTTTACCATGGAGTCCTGATCCGCCACGGAATGACCAGAAGGGTCGCTTTCGGCACCGTCATCCGCCTGCTGACAATGCTCGCAGCAACAATTTCCTTGAGTCTCCGAACATCTCTTGCCGGTGCGGCGGTCGGCGCCGCCGCACTCTCGGTCGGAGTCACCGCAGAAGCCGCCATGAGCGTCCTGCTGTCCCGCGGCATCATCCGCGATCTGCTCAGTGGAAAGCAGGTTGAAGAGTCCTCCGACCCGACCGGGGAGTCCTACCTGGCCATCGGCCGTTTCTATATCCCCCTCGCCCTGACGGCCTTTCTGGGACTCGGGATTCAGCCGATCGTGACCTTTTTTCTTGCCTACGGACGCTCATCCCTGGAGAGTCTCGCCGTCCTCCCGGTGATGAACTCCCTGATCTTCATCTTCAGAGCCCCCGGCCTGGCCTTTCAGGAAGTGGCCATCGCGCTGCTCGGTGAAAACAGAGAGGGTTACATTCCGCTTCGCCGCTTCGCCTTCATTCTCGGATCCGCCGTTGTATTCCTGATGGGTCTCATTGCATGGACCCCTCTGGCCACCCTCTGGTACGGTCACGTATCAGGCCTCTCCGACGAACTGATAGCTTTTGCGGTGCCACCGACACGAATCCTCGCGATCATGCCGGCCCTGACGCTGCTGATTGCATTTCAACGGGCATTGCTCGTCCACGCCAAAACAACACGCCCCGTAACCGGGGCCTCGCTGCTGGAAGTCTTCTGCGTCATCTTCGTGCTGACAATCTGCATTTTCACCCTGGACCTTACCGGGGTCATCGCAGCCGCTCTGGCTCTTCTGCTGGGCCGACTCGCAGCCAACTGCGCCCTTGGCCGGAGTATTCACCGGATCTCAGAAACCCAACGCAAGGAGGCTCCCTGAAAATCCGCTCTGGACCTCATTTCCCTCCGGGCTCCCCCTTCAGCTCCTGCGATTCCGGCGCCCGGGGGACAGCTTCACCCTGAGCCTCGCCCGCAACCCCAACCTCGAAGGCTTCGAAAAACTCGGCCACGGTATAAACCCCGGGATGTCGCTCCGCCTGCGGATGATATTCCCAGAACACCGAATCCATCACCTCCGCAACACTCCGTCGGCGTGCCCCGGGTCTCGGAATGCTCATCGACAACCCTCCTCGAGTTCCTTGAGAAGACGGGTGTCGGACGTCGAAGCCCTCCGCATGAGCCCCTCAATTCTCTGCATCGTCCCGAGCAGGAATCGGCAGCTCGGGGCGCCATCAGAAACACAACACAGCTCCATCGCCTCAAGTTCACGCCCGGAGAGATAGCTGAAAACACCCGAATAAAAGCCCTCCAGCAGTTCACAACACCCGGCCCGCTCGGAGAGCATCTCGGGAAAAGGGCTGTTATGGTGATCGACGATGATCAATCCCTCATGACGCTGTTCAAGATTGGTTTCAAAGCGACCAAGCCCAATGACCGCCAGGGACCCGGAGAGGTATTCCAGGGCTGTCTCGAGTTCAAGTTCCCGGAGGGTTCTCATCGTCTTCCTCTGCACGAAACTCTCAACCCTCTCAGCATGGGCCTTTCCCCATCTCTTACCGATCAGACGACGTTGATCTCGGGCCTCCTTCGTGTCACCCAGGGCCTCATCCAGCGCCTTCCAGAGGTCGACATTCGCCATCAGGACCCGCAAACCCGCAGCATCGGAGAGTGAGCCACGAACACTATCGGCTCTCAGCCGGGTCGTCATCGGCAGATCCGGATGTGCCAGCGTGGCGATATTCAACAGGAGCCTGCCCGGCAGGGGAGAGGGAATCAGTCCTGCAACATAGCGCGAAAGACGCGTCCCCCGTTTAAGGCTGAGGCGAAGGGATCGATAGCTCCCGGCGTCTTCGCCATGAGCGATCGCCTGGAATGCCTCCCGCAGGGGCTGAAACTCCGCAGACTCAAAGACCCCACTGAAAAGAGAACCGCCGACGATTTCGCCGGGCGAGGGACACTTCTTCGCCCGGGCCGGCAAATATTCCACAACGAGACCCTCGAGATCCAGTACGAGCAGGCCTTCCGGGACGGCATGTTTCATGGGGCCGCCTCCTGTTTCAGGAAGATCTCCAGCATCTCCGGATCAATCTCCCCACCGCGAGCAGGAAGCATCAGCTCCATCAGACACCTGGGCGAAAAGCGCCCCGGCATCGCCCGCTCAAGGGCGCCGGCCGTCTCCAGCAACCAGAGTGAAGTCGAATTCAACACTCCGCTTCGTTCGAGAACCAGGGTCGTTTCCGGGTCCAGCAGGACGTGACACTCCGGGCTCAGCTGGAAAATCCTCAGCTCCGGGTTCTCCATCTCCAGACGCTGACGGAGGGCCTCCATCCGCTGTCGTAACAGACTGGGCGCCACCCGGGACATCGCATAGGAAACAAAGAGATTGAGAAACATCAGGGCCGTATGAACCGCCAGTGCATCTTCAGCGTTCGGACCTTCGGATCTTTTCCCCTCTTTCGACAACGGGGTGGACGGCCCCGCCTTCTCTTCACCATCTCCCCACTCCTCAGCTTCCGCTTTCTCCGACGAAAGAACCTTAACCGTATCGTATTCGTCGGAAGTCACCGCGGCGTCCATCTGCTCCCGATCTCTCTCGGCCTCATCCTGGAGCCGCATGGCCTCGAGAAGAAGAGCCGAGGGCATCACCTCAAAATCGCCCGAAGGCGGATAATGCGTAAAATCGGCTTCAAAGGTCCCCTCTTGCCAGCCGATCATCTGATAAAGGGTCCGAATATCACCGGACACTTCATCGACTTCGCCTCTCACGATCGCCCCATCACGGAACCACACGGTCCCGGAGTGTTGTCCATGTTTCAGAACAATGACACCACTTCTCCGTCCGACTTCCACCGTCTGAAACAGCTCAGGCACGGAAAGCTGGGAGAGGGAACCGAAGAGTCGATTTTCGTCGCGATGTCTGTCGATCGCCAATCGTGTTGAGAGGATCAACTCCTCCGGCTCATAGGGTGGAAAGACCAGGTTCGTCAAGCCCATCCTCAGCGCCTGTCGTCGCTCTCCCGAATCCCCCGAAGCCAGAATCACAACGGGCACCTGTTCCATCAGCGGGTTAACGGAAAGCAATCGAAAGAGAATGGAATCGCCGCTCTCCGGGTCGTCCAGCGGCGTCATCAGCACATCCGGGAGCACGTACTTAAAGTCGTTAAGAGCCGTTTCAGCCTCAGCGTCGGAGCGCAGACTGATGACCTTGAAACCCGCGCCCTGGAGGTAGGACGAAAGCCTTTCCACCGTTTCGGCTTCCGGGTAAACAAGGTAAACCAGCTCGCCCGTCATCCCACACCCTCATCGGGAGTCGGGCCGGTGGAAGCCTCCGCCTCCTCACCGAAAAGCACGAGGCCAAGCACAACTCCACGAGGTCCGAGAAACTCCAGGAGAACACAACCGCCCTGACCGTAATCCAGCTCCTGAAAGGGCCGAATCTCAGGGGGCTCGGAGTGGAGACCTTCAGCCTCCGGACCGAGAGCCGAGAGGGCATTCCCTACGATAAGATTGACGAGTTCACGGACCGTGTCCTCAACCATATCTTCGTCAGGAGGCACAGAGAATTCCAGCATCCTCGACGAGATGAACTCCATCCACTCTCTGCTCAGGAGAAATGCGAAGGAAACGCCGCCCGCCCCGATCAGCCGCTGAACGACGGCTGAGGAACCTTCAACCGCAGCCGGCCGGCGACAGCGGGGATCAACATCGAGAAGGGCGAGGGAGTACGCCTCTCCCGTCGCACGCTCCAGATGCCGCCCGGCAAAATCGATCAGACTCTCGATCAAACGACCCCGGGGCATCTCGTCCAGAACCTTCCCGATGGCCCTTTGTCTCAGATCAGAAATCGCCTCATACTCCGAAAGGGCCCGCTGCATCACGTCCTGGGAAAGCAGAGCCATTTCCACAAGAATCTCGCCCAGTCGGCGGCGCCTGGACTGCTGCAACTTCATCAGGCGTTCCAACTCCTCCCGACTGATCCAGGCTCGATCGACTGCCAGATCTCCGAGGAGACGATCTTCTTCTCTCTGACAATCCCTCAGAACCCGAACCTGCTCTTCGCTCAGACTGCCCTCTTTCACCGCGAGCCGGCCAAGAGGCTGGAGCGAGGCCAGCTGTTCCCGAAGTGCTTCCTGAAGCCCGTTCTCATCGATGAAAGCATTTTCAACCAGGAAAGTGCCGAAACCACTCATGATTCCAGCCCGCCCTCCTCAACAAAGTTCTCGAGAAACTCCAGAAGTCCTTCTTTCTTGAAGGGTTTCTTCAGAAAGGCCTTTGCGCCGATTTCCAGGCACCGCGCAATCGCCTCCTCGGTTCCCATGGAACTGACCATGATGACACGCGCATCCGGATCATCATCCAGTAGCCTCTGCAGGGACTCCTCACCGCTCCAACCGGGCATAACCAGATCCAACAGCACCAGGTCGGGATGAGTCTGGCGGAAACGCTCAAGGGCCTCCTGACCGTTCCGGGCCGTCTCGACAACCTCAAACTCGGATCCCTTGAGGTAGGTCGAGAGTATCGTCAGCGTAAATGCCGAATCGTCAACTGCCAGAAGCTGGTAGTGCCGGGTCATCCTGAAGTCTCCCTTCGTTCCCTCGCCCCCATGTGCGACAGCAACGGAACCGACGATGACTATGATCCACACTAGCAGAACTGAAGAAAAGAGACAAAAACTCGAAAGCCTCCAGGAAATGTAATTCTCTGAGTCGACTCGCCCCAGAGTTCTCATCTCAAGGTACACTGAAACAGGAGGCGAGCGGATGAACGAAGTCCTTGCAGAGTTTCTGGCAGAAGCCGAAGAGATGCTTCGGGATTATCGAGGGGCGCTTGCCGAAGCAAAGACCGATAATTCAGAGCTGCAGAAGACTCTGCACCGGGCCTACCGAGCCATCCATACCGTCCATGGCGGGAGCGGATTCCTGGCCCTGAGTTCGCTCGAGCACCTCGGAAGCTACGCGGAAGGCCTGCTCTGGAGACTGGAGGAGGAAGAGCGGCCGCCATCTCAGGCAGAACGAGTCCTGCTTCAGCGGGTCGACGCGGCCTGCACCGAGATCCTCCGAAGGCTCAGGAGAGAAGGTCAGGAAGGCCCTTCCCCGGAGATCCTGAAAGAACTCGACCTGACAGGCGGCAAGGACCAACCGACGGGGAGGAAGCGGAATGAGTGACGTGGACCCCATCATTCAGGAATTCCTGGTGGAGAGTCTGGAAAACCTGGAGGAGGTCGATCGCGACCTGGTCGGGCTCGAGAAGGATCCGGAAAATTCCGAGAAGATCAACCGGATCTTTCGAGCGATTCACACGATCAAAGGAACCTGCGGTTTTCTTGAATTCAGCCTCCTTGAAAGTCTCGCCCACAGCGGAGAGCACTTACTCTCAAAACTGAGGGACGGAAAACTCGAAGTCAGTTCGGGCACGACATCGCTCTTGCTTCGACTGGCTGATGCGATCCGTGACATCCTCAAGAGAGTCGAAGCATCGGGCTCGGACTCAGGGGAAGACTTCGAGGAACTCAGGGAAAAACTCCTGGCGACCGCATCTCGGGCCTCCGATGAAAGAGTCGCAGAGAACATCAATGAGAAAGAAGAAAAACCTGACACCCAGGCGCAGAAAGCGGTCAGCGGGGGGAAGCAACCAAAGATCAGCCTGGCCGGAGCTGAGACGGAACAGAAGAGGCCTTCATCAGAGCATTCCTCCGGAACTCGACTCGCAGGTCGCACCCCGGCGACCAGTCAGAAACCATCATCCCTGAATGAGACATTTGTCCGGGTTGACGTCCGTATCCTGGACCGCCTGATGAACCTCGTCGGGGAACTGGTCCTGACCCGGAACCAACTCCTGGGAAGCCAGACCACGGATCCGGTTGAGGCCTCTGCAATCCAGCAGCTCAACCACATCACAGGAGAACTGCAGGCTGGGATTATGCAGACCAGGATGCAGCCGGTATCCAAGATTCTGGGGCGTTTTCCGCGTCTCGTACGGGATCTCGCCACATCCTGCAACAAGAAGGCTGAACTGACGATCGAGGGCCAGGAAACCGAACTGGATCGAAGCCTGATCGAGGCGATCAGGGATCCACTGACTCATCTCGTCAGGAATGCAGTCGATCACGGCCTCGAGACTCCCTCCGAGAGGAAGGAGGCCTCAAAACCCGAACTCGGTCGAATCTGGATCAGGGCCTTCCATGAAAGCGGCCAGGTCACGCTGGAAATCGAAGACGACGGGCGTGGCATCGATTTCGAGGAGATTCGGGAAAAGGCGATCGAAAAGGGGATCGTCCCTCGGTCTTACGCAGAACAACTTGATCGCGATGAGTGTCTTCGGCTCCTTTTTACCCCGGGCTTTTCGACCTCTCAGTCCGTCAGCAATATCTCCGGCCGAGGCGTCGGCCTGGATGTGGTCCGATCAAATATCGAGAAGGTCAACGGAATGATCGACCTCGAAAGCCAGCCCGGGAAGGGCACTGTATTCCGCCTTCGCATCCCCCTGACCCTGGCGATCATGCCGGCTATCGTCCTGCGCTGCGCCGGGCAGCTCTATGCCATCCCGCAATCCAGTGTCAAGGAGCTCGTTCGCGCCGATGAGGGAGGCGAGGGACACCGGATTGAGAAGATCCACGGGGCGCCGGTGCTCCGCCTCCGTGGAAGTCTGCTGCCCCTGCTTTCACTCAGGAAAGAACTTCAGCTTGATTCCGATGACGATCCGGCCAGCCCCTCAATCCTGGTGGTGCAGGCGGGAGACCGCCGCTTCGGCCTGATCATCGATGATGTGGAGGATACCCAGGAAATCGTCGTCAAACCGCTTGGTTCAATGCTGGAGAGGATTCCGATTTATGCGGGCGCCACGATCATGGGAGACGGAAAGGTCGCCCTGATCCTTGACACGCTCGGACTTGCCCAGCGGGCCCACGTCATTGCGGAGTCCTCCGAGATCAGGAACCAGGTGGAGGCTCCCGTTCTGCTCAATGAGATGAAAGAGGGCTTCCTCATCTTCCGCTCTCCGGATGATGGCCGGATGGCTGTCCACCTGGGCCCCCTCATTCGACTCGAGAAGTTCAGAGAGGAGAAGGTGGAGCATCTCGGCGGAACGCGGGCAATTCAATACCGGGGAGATATCCTGCCGCTGGTTCCGGTACTGGAACTCCTTCCGGAACGGCGGAAGAATGTCCGGGCACTGGAAAAGGTCGAAGGCGAGATTAACGTCGCCATCTTTGAGTCCGGGGGCCAGACAGTGGGCCTTCTGATCGGGCCGGTCGTCGACATCGTTGAAGAAGAAATTGAGGTTCGAAGGCCCGCCTCAAGGGATGGAGTCTCGCAGGTCATCGTCGTCGACGGCCGGGTGACCGAGCTGCTCGATGTCGATGACCTTGTCAACAAGGCGGACCTGCCTCTGGCAGTGGAAGCTCCCGCCGGGAAGGAGACGACATGACGAAAACAACCCCAAAAAGCTCTTTCGCCACCTTCCGGGTTGCCGAGCACCTCTGCTGTGTCGAGGTCGGCGAGGTCCAGGAAATCGTCCCCCTTCGAGGATTGACCCCAGTCCCCCTGGCGCCGGAGGAAGTTCTCGGTCTGATGAACCTGCGCGGTCGCATTCTCACCATCATCGATCTTGCGCGTGTGCTGAAACTGGAGGATGATAGGACAATGCGGGAGGGCACGATTCTGGTTCTGGACACCTCCCGGGGAGATCTCGGGCTGAGGGTTGATTCGACCTCCGATGTACTTCAACTGGGAGACGAAGACTTCGAAGAAACGCCCAATACCTTGAAGGGCGAAATCCGGCAACGGATCCGAGGCGCCTATAAACTGAAGGACAGCCTCCTGCTCCATCTCAATCTGGACGAGCTTGGAGTGACAAAGGGGCGGAAGACGGGGGAAGAGGGAGATGCGCGCACTGATCATTGATGACTCGCGGGCCATGCGCTCGATCCTGAGCAGGCTGATGACCGGCCTGGGCTTTGAAGTGGTCACGGCATCCAATGGACTTGAAGGAATGGAACGACTTCAGGAGGATGATGGAATCGGTCTGGCTCTGGTGGATTGGAATCTTCCCGAAATGAACGGGCTTGAGTTCGTTCAGTCCGTCCGTTCGGATCCAAGCTTCGAGACCATTCGACTGATCATGGTCACGACGGAGACTGAAAAGGAACGGGTTGTCGCCGCCCTGGATGCCGGTGTTGACGAATACGTCATGAAGCCCTTTACAGAAGCGATCCTGGCCGAGAAACTCTCCTTTCTCGGCCTGCTGCCAAAAGTCAACCGGGGCTGAATACCCGATGGAAACCCGGATTCTCATTGTTGATGATTCCGCGGTCGTGCGACGCATGCTCGCCGGGGCTCTCGAGGCAACCGAAGATATCCGGGTTTCCGGGACTGCGGCAAACGGCCGGATCGCTCTGCAGAAGGTTCAGGCCGATCCACCCGACCTCATCATTCTCGATGTTGATATGCCTGAGATGGATGGTCTCCAGACCCTGGAAGAGTTGGGTCGAAGCCATCCCTCCATTCCCGTAATCATGTTCAGCGTCCTGACGGAACGAGGGGCACAGGCAACGCTTCAGGCCCTCTTCCGGGGGGCACAGGATTACGTCACCAAGCCGGCCGGAGCGGCAAATTCCGCAGAAGCGATCCGCAGAGTCCGGGAAGAACTGATTCCCAAGATCCGCGCCCTGGTCCACCGTCAGGGAAAGGCGGGAAGAACCGCTCAGAAGAGATCCCGGTGCCCGAGTTCCAGGCCCGGAGAGTTTGAAGTCGTGCTCATCGCCTCGTCAACCGGAGGACCGGCAGCACTCGGAAAGCTCCTCGGCCGAATCAAATCTCCTCTACCGGTTCCGATCCTGATCGTGCAACATATGCCGGAGCTGTTCACTGCGTACCTGGCTCAGCAGCTGCGTTCACAGACGGGTCTGAACATTCACGAGGCTGTCGATGGAGAGGAGATCGCTCCGGAAAAGATTCTTCTTGCGCCGGGAGGGCGGCATATGAAGATTGCAGTTAAGTCGGGGAGGAGGATCATCCGCCTGGATGACAGCCCACCCCTGAACTCCTGTCGACCTTCAGCTGATGCGCTCTTTCTTTCGGCCGCCAATGCGTGGAAAAGCAAGGTGCTCGCCATCGTCCTGACGGGAATGGGAAGAGACGGACTTGAGGGAAGCCGCCGAATTCACCATGATGGGGGGCGTATCCTGGCCCAGGATGAGAGTTCGAGCGTGGTATGGGGAATGCCCGGCTACGTCGTGGAAGCGGGCCTCACCGGAGATATCGCTGACCCCGTCGGACTCGGAGATACCTTGCGACAGCATTTCCTCAGTCTCCGGAGCCGACCTTGAAGACTGAGAATTTCGAATTCGTCCGGGACTTTCTCCGGCTGCGAGCTGGAATCGTTCTGGAAGAAGCAAAGGTGTATCTTGTACAGGCGCGACTCGGTCCGGTTGTCCGGCGTCTCGGTCTGGATTCTATCGATACACTGATTGAAGAGCTGCGCCGCAGCCCGGAGGAAGAACTACACAGGGAAGTCCTGGAAGCCATGGTCACGACTGAGACCTCTTTTTTTCGGGACGTCCATCCTTTTGAGACCCTGAAAAGCGTCATCATTCCCCGTCTGATTCGGGCTCGAAGAGAGATCAGGGAACTCTATTTCTGGTCGGCTGCCTGCGCAAGCGGCCAGGAGATTCACAGTCTCGCAATGCTTCTCCGGGAGAACTTCCCGGAACTGCAGGGCTGGAAACTGATGCTCCTCGCAAGCGATGTCTCCCAGGAAATGCTGGATCGAACAAAGCAGGGACTCTATTCTCAACTCGAGGTCAACCGCGGCGTTCCAACCCGCCTTCTCGTCCGCTATTTCAACAGGGAAGGTCTCTCATGGAGGCTGGACGAATCTATCCGCGACATGGTAGATGTCCGCAAGCTCAATCTCATTGAAGCCCTCCCCTATCTTCCTAAAATGGACATCATCTTTCTCAGAAATGTCCTGATCTACTTCGATATGGAAACCCGCCGAGCGATTATCGATAAGATCAGCAGACACTTGAAAAAAGACGGTTGTCTCTTCGTCGGGGGCGCTGAGACGATGATCGGTCTGAATGATACCCTTACACGGGAGAGAATCTCGAATACCTCGGTGTATCGATTGGCTGGAGGCTCAGGAGCATGATCCATCACGATGAAATCATCCAGATTGTCCGGACGATCTGGACTTCCATTCTCAATCTTCCCATCGAAGCCCTACCGGAAGACTCTCCCTTCGAGGCCGTCTCAGGGCGAAGCTTCACAGCATGTGTTCAAATGACCGGCGATTTCGAAGGCGCCACCCTCCTCTACTGTTCCAGTCGCCTGGCACTTCAGCTGACCTCGATCATGTTCCAGGAAGAGCCCGAAGATCTGTCCATCGAAGATCTTCAGGATGCCCTCGGAGAGCTGACCAACATGATCGCGGGCAATATCAAACCTCTTCTTCCGGGGCAGTCGAGGCTCTCGCTCCCTTCGGTCGTCGACGGCAGCCAGTACCAGATCAATGTACCGGGTTCCCGTCAGCTTCAGCGTCTCCAGTTTTCCTGTCTCGGAGAAATACTGGGGATCACTCTTCAAATCCGCTTGACGAGCTGAGCAGTCTGACCTGTTCTTCGAGTCGCTTTTTTTCAATCATCAGCCCCGCCTCCAGCATCAGCAGCTCCAGGCCTTCTGTAGGACCAATAGGAGTCTCCCGCGGGAGATTATCCCCGTAGACGACGGCGACAACCTCGGACTCGGCTAGAATCGGCAGGATCACCACCTCCCTCGGCGCCATCCCTCCCAGCTGACGAATCAACTCTGAACTGATGGCGGTCCTGCTCAAGCGACCCCGATAGGGATGTCCCGAGTCGACAACCTCGGCGAAAGACGAGCCTTCCCTCAGGTTGACTCGAAGTTCACGGACTCTCTCATCCGCCGAAACGCCTTCGATCTCAATGCCGAATTGACCCATCCCAACCAGAAAATCACCTCGCCGTGCAAAGAGAACTCCCCGATTGACGACCTCCGCCATATAGCGCAGGATCATCAGGGAGATTTCTCCGGTGAATGTCATCGGCCTCTGCCTCATCTCCCGCATGATCGACTTGAGGGAGGTAAAACCACGATTTCTTCGGCTGCCCTCCTTTTGAGTCCTGCCCGCCTCGATCTTCCGGAGCTCACCATCCTCCCGATGAGCCTCATCCCTGGTGGATTTACCGGCCTTGGATTCATCAAACTGTGCCAGCAGATCCAGAACGATTCCCTCGGGACGCAGTCCTTCTTCGAGAAGAAATTCACTGGCGTCGAAAGCCAGGTCGCCATGGTTCGTGATCTCAAGGGCTTCGAACTGAAACATGCCCGAGTCCCATCCCAGCAGTTCCGAGAGGACACCCCGTACCTGTTCGTAAATGACTTCATGCAAGGTGTCGTCGTCGATCGCACCCATGCCGACAAGCACTTTGCCCAAGGGCAGCCCTTCTGAATTCTGCTGGATCTCTACAGCCGACAACAGGGTCGCCTCGTCGATCTTCCTCCGGTTGATCAGAATTCCGCCAAGGGTTTCATGGCCGGTATTGGTGTGGCAGTAGAGAATACCGCCGTGATAAAAAACGACCGTTCCCTGCTCCCGTCTTCGTGTCAGCAACAGCTTCCCCGTACGCTTGTTCAGGGAGAGGATCTGAAAAAGATCCGAGACACTCAGGTCTTCAAGTCGGCCGACAAAGCCCATCGGGAATTCCGGTATCTTCTCTCATCGACTCAAGAATACATGATTCCCCCGCAGCAATCGGGTTTAAGTTACTCATTCGACCCCTGCCCACTGTTCCTCGGCTCCTCAGCAGAAATCCAGGCGGGGGATCTTCGGGATCAGGTCTTCCCGATGAGCCCGATCCAGAAAGAGGCGAACCGCCTTCCGGCCCCGCTCCCCATAATCCACGGTCAGTTCGTTGACGTACATTCCGACAAAGCGGTCGGCTTTTTCTCGTGCCAGACCCCGTCCGTATTCCAGGGCATAGTCCAGGGCCTCCTGTCGATGGGCCAGGGAATACTCGATCGAGGCCCTCAGCAGGTTTGAAACCTCGGCAATCGTCTTCTCCCCCAGATCCCGACGCACGACGTTCCCACCAAGGGGAAGAGGAAGACCTTCGCTCTGCCCGGCCCACCAGACTCCAAAATCTACGATATTGGAGAGGCCTTCGTCCTGCCAGGTGAGCTGTCCTTCGTGGATGATCACTCCGGCATCGACCTCGCCGGCCAGCACAGCCGGTCCGACGGCATCGAAATCCATGACACGGGTCTCGAGACCCGGCTGCCACATCTTCAGGACCAGGGCCGCTGAGGTCAGTTTGCCGGGCACTGCCACGGTCTTCCCACGCAGATCCCCGGTTTCCATCGGGGTGCGGGCAACGAGAATCGGGCCATAGCCGTCACCCATCGAAGCGCCCGAACTCAGGAGGGCATAACGATCATCAAGGTAGGCATAGGCGTGGATCGATACCGCCGTCACCTCATAGGTCCCGTCGAAGGCCTTCTGGTTCAGGGTTTCGATATCGGATAGAACGTGTTCAAAACGGTAATCTCCCGTGTCAATCAGCTGATGCGCCAGTGCATAGAACATGAAAGCATCATC
>JANTFG010000063.1 GCA_024763555.1 Thermoanaerobaculales bacterium | reverse complement strand
CTCCACTCCGATTCGAGAATTTCCACCGCCACTCCCCGATCGGGCGATTGAGAGTGAAGACTTCGTTAAAGGTCGAGTTGATCTCCACTTCGTCACCCGGCCTGTAGGTCCTCAGTTCGAAGTCGCTCATTTTCCACCCCACTGCCAGATCCCGCAGACCTTCCAGTCGCCCGGCCCGCCCGAGGCCGCAAGACCCCGCCACTCGCCGCCTTGAAAGAGACGGTACGCATCAGGGGGCCACTCCCTCTCACCGACCCACCCCGCGGCGGGATGAAGATGTTCAAAAGGCGAAAACAGGAAGAGATCTCCACCTCCCGCCTTCATTGACTCCATTCCACCGTCTCTGAAAACCCTTTTCCGGACCGGCACCACGGACTCCGGACGGAACAGTTTCAACACCATTCCGCCGAGAGGGAAATTGCGTCGATAAAAGCGGTGCCGGGATCTGATCTCGCGACCGGCGGCCTCCGAAGAGTTCCGGGTGGAGTGTCCCCACTCGTGGACAAGCCCCGCATCTCTGACCAGGGCCAGTCTGGCGCCCCGCCGGCGGGCACGAAGCAGAAACTCGGTCTCCTCGAAATAGAGAAAATAACCTTCGTCCATCGGCCCGAATTTTTCCCAGTCCTCCCGGCGAATCACCAGAAGAGGCCCACGCAGACTTGAGACCTCCACCGGCCCCTCCGGAGACCACAGCCTGTGAATGCGATCCAGCTCCCGGTCAAGGCTCTTTTTCCAGTAGAAAGGGAAAGCCGCACGAAAACGCCGGTGAAGTTCTCTCGCGGGAGAAGGATCATCCGGCGGCGGAAGAAGAATCTCCCCCTTGCGATCCCAGTAGAGCTGGGGACCTGCGATGGTCCACCCAGCATCCAGGGCTGCAAGAAGCCGCGAAACGCTGCCCTCAAGGAAGAGTATATCGGGGTTGGCGAGGAAGAGGATCTCTCCGCCGGCCTTCCGCACCCCTGCATTGAGACCGGCGGCATATCCTCCGTTCGATTGACAGAGAAGCACATCAGCGCCGATTTCCCGCAACATGCCCGCTTCGTGTCTGTCCTCCGAGTGATCCACAACGATGATCTCGGAATCCAGAGCTGTGCCTCCCAGCTCGCGGCGAAAACTCGCGAGACACTCAGAAATGCAGGCGGATGAGAAATATCCAACGAGGATGAGCGAGATCTTCACCGGGCCTCACCGAGAACTGCCGGCGCCGAGGCCGGCACCGGCATACATTCTGTCATGGCCTTCCCGCGCTCAGTCCTCTCCACTCGATCGCTTCAGCCTTTCGGATGGCTCAGCCAGACCCGGATCCCTCCCGGGCTGTCGCCATTCTCAACCGTTCCGGCAACAATATCCTTGATTCCGTCTCCATTGACATCCAGGATTCGGGCGGAGAAGACGATGGCGCCGGTATTCAGCCCGTTCTCCAGATTCCGGTAAAATTCGCCTCCCTTTGCCTGAATCCAAACCTCGATTCCGCCCTTCTTGGGCGCCGCAACGAGATCCTCAAGCCCATCCCCGTTGAGGTCGCCCACCGCGATCGTGAAGTAGTAGTTGGAACCACGGTCTTCCATGTTGATCAGCTGGGGCTTCATCGTATCCCAGTCGTTCTTCTTTTCCGGTCGATACCGCACGAGGGCCGATCGTCTCCGGTTGTCCTCACCGCGCCTGCTGAACTGTTCGATGGCAGCATAGACGCTGCAACTCCCGTCCGGCGGGCAGTAGCCTTTGACATCGTAATGGTATGCGTTCCGATAGACATGTCGCTGATTCCATGCCTCCCAGGATCCGTCTTCTTTCTGAGAATACATGATGGCGCGCCATCCGGAGTAATTCGAAGAGAGCAGAACCTCAGGCGTTCCATCACCATTCAGATCTCCGGCATCCACTCTGTCACCGAAGACATAGGGTGTGATCCCCTCTTTCGCCGTCTTCCAGCCGTCCTTGGTATTCTCGACGACCCATGCCGTCGGCCGATTCCGAATCATTTTCTTCGAGCCCATATCGAGGTTGATTTCAGCCTCGAAAACACAGTCAATCCGTCCATCGCGATTGAAATCTGCCAGCGCGACGCCCCGAGATGTCAATCGCGGATCCGGCGCGGGGAGTTTTTTGAAACGCCGGAAATCGTTGTCCGGTCCTCCATAGACGACATACTGACCTTTGAAATGGATCGCCAGAACCACATCGAGAAACCCGTCGCCGTCAAAATCAGCAACCTTGATATCTCCATAATCATAGGGAACCTCAGGCGTCCAGAAATTCCCCGTCAATTCACGATAATCGCCGTGGCCGTCACTCAGGAAGATCCTGGGGTGGGCCGGGGTGCTCTTGCGGGCCGGAGGAAAAACGAGATCAAGCTTTCCGTCCGCATTCATGTCGGCAACATCAAAACCCATCTGCCATCGGCCCATCTTGGGAAGATGTGCCCCAACCTCTTCAAAGCTCAGGGCATCAACAGTCGGAGGCGGCACCTGAGGCGCATCAAAATCAAGACCCTCGCCGAACCCAAACTTTTCGTCGAATTCCCTGGAAACCAGGAGGTTCATTTCGTCCTCCTGCCGCTGCAACCACAATTTGTGAATCGGAGAATCCGGATCCTCCGGGGGAAGCCCCCGAAGCCAGACAAAATCTCCCTCCTCCTTGACGATTTCCATTTTGGTCGGCACGAACTGGTTCGGGTAGGCGTACTTCTCACCAACCCTGATGATTCCCTTCTTCGGAACCAGGATCGGTTTACGAAGCCGTTCAACCAGTTCTTCCCATGTCTTCGGCGGCTTCGGATAGTCCTTCTTCTCAGGCGCCACCGAATCCTGTCCGGGTTTCCCGGGGGGAAGTTTCCCGCTTTTCACGGCCGACATGAGCGGGCTCCCGGAGTTTTGCTGAGCCATCCCCACCTGAACTCCCAGGAAACCAGGCACAATCATCGCGGCCATCATCACCAATATTCTTCTTCTCATCAAACCCTCCCGGATCTTAATCCCACTCGCAAGAGATATCAGGCCGAAGTGCCTGCCTTTCCAGGCTCAGCACCGAATGCAAAGGTCGTGCCAGATCTGGAAACCGGAGGCCACCTTGAGCCCTTTTCCGGAAAACGCAAATCGCCTGAAATTCGTAATTTGACATCGGAGCCATTTCCGATATTATGGTGGGAGCGTTGCTTTTCGCTCCGCGAGGTGATGGTATACTATCACCGGGAACAGGACAAGATGATTCGTACCGAGCAATCCCGTCCGCCGAAAGCCACCCAGATCGGGGCGAGCCTGCGGCGTTTGAGGAAGGAACGACATCTCAGCCAGTCGGACCTGGCACGCCAGATTGGCATTCAGCAATCGGATCTCTCCCGCATGGAAAAGGGCGAGTATCGGGTTTCTCTGGACAATCTCTTCAAAATTCTCGGGGTTTTCGGGATCAAAATTGCGGATTTCTTTGCCGAGGAAGCCTCCCCGGCGCCGGCAATCCGTCCACTGGCCCGGGAAGATATGCAGATCCTGCATCTGCTGAAGAAGCTCAGCCCGGACGGACGCCGGGAAGTCATGGAGTTCCTGGACTTCAAAGTTCGGAGGGAGCAGGTGGCCGAGCGCGCAACTGCCACGCGGAAACATTGGGAGGGAGAAGGCTGATGGAAATCTCAACCTTCGACCACCTGATGGAGATGGCGCAGGAGCATTTCGCCGCCGGCGATCTGCAGGCTGCACGGTCTGCATTTGAGAAGGCGGAAATCTACGCTCGAAGAGCCGGACTCAGAGATGAGGCGGACCGCGCCTTGTGTAACGCGTGTTTTGTACACATCGAGATGGGGGGCGCCGAAGAGGCCATTCCGACGCTCCGCTCCCTCTTCATGGCTACGCTTCACCCGCGAAATCGCTGCGTTGCAGCCTACAATCTCGCAGCTGCCTTCATTAACACGGGAAATATCGACAAGGCCAGAGAGTGGGCATCGCGCTCCAGAGAACTTGTCTCGGAGATCGACGACCCGGTCCTCTGCGCCGGCGCAAACAACCAGGCGGGTTCCCTCGCACTGAAGACCTCCGATTTTGACGAGGCCCGCGAGGCCTTTCAAAATGCCCTGGAGGCCCTCGAAGAAATACCGGGCGATGCTGCAATGGCCGGAAGACCGACCATTCTGGATAACCTGGGTTACTGCCTGATCTGTGAAGCGGAGCTTGAAGAGGGACTTGCCCTCTGTGAGAAGGCCCGAAAGGAACTCGAAGAGAAGAAGGCCCGGCATCTTCTTTACGAAACCCTGCAGGATCTCTGTTACGGCTATCTCCTGGCGGAGGATCTTGACAGGGCACGCAGCTGCGGCGAAGAAGCCATCGCCATAGCCGAAGAATACGAAGACCTTCAGGTCATGAAAAACTGCCTCTTTCTCCTGGCGGAAACCTCCGTCCGGGCTGGGGATTCCTTCCGGGCGCGACGCTACCTGAGAGAGCTGGCCGAATTTTATCCCGAGATCGACATGAATGAGGAGATGATCGATGTCTTCCTCATGACCGATCTCACACAAGTCGTGAATTTGAGGGGGTGAAGATGCGACGATTCATCCTTCCGCTGATCATTCTGATTTCCCTGGCATGGGCCGCAAGCCTGGCGGCCGGCCCCATGGTCTTGACCTCCGACGGTCAACTCTACAAGGTCTGGGCCTCCCCGGAAGAGGGTCTGGTGCTGAGCCACGTCGCGGCCGGCGCGGAAAACCAGGAATTCATCATCCCTCAAAGCCTGAACGTCAGCCTCGAATCCGTCTCGGTTCTCGTCTACGAAAAAACCACCACAGTCTTCGTCCTCTGGGAAGACCTCTCCAATGAGATCTCTCGTATTCGCCTTGCGGTCTTGAAGGATCAGAGCTGGGCGGGTCCGATGACCCTGGGTGGAGAAGCCGGCTTCGCAACATCAAGTCCCCAGATGCTCCTGGATACGGCAACAAGCACGATTACGACAACTGATCCGAATGACCCCGAAGATACGTCGACGGAAGTTCTCGAAACGACTTTTCTCCACTGTGTCTGGTGGCAGCATGATGAAAGTAGCGGCTTCGGGCACGCAATGTATCTTGCAATTCCCCTGGATGACAATGGTTTTCCCCAGATCAACGAATCCTCCCCAATTGATCTTCAGGACCTGCTTCCCTTCGGGATCGGCTGTACGGAAACTCCGGATATTGAAGGCCTCGCTCACCCTCAGTTCCTACGATCCTCGGAGGGCGATCCCCTCCTCTTTACGACGGATTTCAGCAACTGCGTCTTTCACATTCTTCAGATCCAGTATGAGGTCCTCGATGAAAATGATCCGGCGAACCTGGAAAAGCGGAGACGTCAGATCGCCGTCTTCAGGACCGGCGACATGTCGATGCTCATTCCACCGGATGTGGTCCTGACCGATGCGAAGATGCTCCTCGGCAGTGATTACTCCGTCCTGATCTACTGGGACGAAGAGGATGGGGTCCACTGGATTCGCGCCAGTTCGGAGGGATGGTCCATGACCAAAGTCCTGAGGGTCGACGAGGAACTCAACCACGAACAGGCCGTCAACCTGCTCCGCGGGATGCTCTATTCCTGAGACCCAGGATTCCTAAGGGCCAGGTTGAGCTTTCATCCTGGTGGCACATTCACCGGAACTCAAGTCCCGAATCGGAAACTCGGTCGACACTGAATCCGCTACCATTCCAAATGAGCTGAACGACGGAGCCTCGCGAATCTTCGTCCCAGTCGTCGCCCGTTCCGCACGCGATCGACAGTCGCTCCTTCGTTGAAGATCTGCGGCCCTTCAGATTCGTAATCCTCGACACAGCTCGGACACACCTCTGCAAACCTTAGGGCCCGCGAAAAAATTACTTCCGCTTTTCGCATGCCATCTACACCTCATCTTCGGCTCGGGCTCAATCTGGAAATACTCAACGTAGGCAAGGCTACGCCTCCACTTTCCCTCAATCGCCCAATCCAAATCTGAAGCACATCTGGGCGCACAAAGCAGGAAGTAATTCTTGCGCGAACCCTTAGCCGGGAGGAACAATGGGGCCGTCCACGAGGATGGAACGTCCGAGAGCCAGAACCGCCGAAAGACCCTCCGGACCCAGATTCGGGATCCAGGGCTGAGGGCTCTCAGCCTCCCCCTTCCAGAAGCCGAGAAGCTCCCGGCCCGGGCTGCCCGCTGTTCCAAGATCGAGGTGCAGCCAGGAGGGCAGTCGGAGAATCTCCCCCGCACCGCCATCAGAAGGCCGCAATCCGGAAGCCACGCGCGCCTCGAGACCCTCCAGCTCCCAGCGGAGACTCCCTCCCTCATCACTGAGACGCCATCGGCCGGGGAAATCTCCCTCCGGCAGACGCGCCAGTCGCCCGCCGATGCTGAAGCGCCCTTCAAGGCCGGGCTGTCCGCCGATCGCCAGCATCTCCTCAACGGCCCAGGAAGGTCGCACCTCAAGACATGACCAGGCTTCCCGGATCTCCCTCCCAGACACATCCGGAGGCAACAGGATGCTCAAGCCATGGATCCCGGGTATCTTCCCCAGACCCCGGGCGAGCTCCTCCAGGAGCCACAGCATGGCACGTCGGCCGATGACTTCCCTCCACAGGCTCTCGGGCTGCAGGCTCAGCAGCGACCAGCCGCGATCCAGCATCTCCCGAATCGCGACGGGATCTGAGACAGGCGCTTCACAAGACCTGTTCGCCGCCCTGCAGGCATCAATCGCCCGCAGTGTCGAGGGGGGAAAAGGAATCGCCCCTCCCGTGGCGAGGCGACCGGCGAAGTCCAGGGCCTCCGCCGACCGGTACACGATGACCGAGCACCCGCGGGTCTCCAGCGGGCTTGCAAGAAGCAGATCCCTCCATCCTCCGCTCTCATCTTCGATGAAGACCGAATCTACGGCCGGGGCGCCCTCTTCCTGTGCCTGAAGAAAAACGTGCTGCACCGAGCGGAGAATTCCCTCGGCAAAATTCTCGCCTCCGGGGATTTTCGGCTCAGACAGCGCTGTTTTCAACCGAGGCCCGCTTCCCGAAGTGATGAACCAGCCAGAAGCCCCCGACGAGTAACAGAACGAAGGCCAGGGAGAGCCAGTTGAAATACTCGTAGATGAAATCCCGGATCGGAGCGCCGAAGAAAAAGAGAAGAATCCCTTCGGCAAAGAAACGTCCACCGCGCGAGAGCAGGGAGGCCAGCATGAAAACCCTGAAGTTGATCTTGAAGGCGCCGCCGCCGATGGTGAAGACCTTGTAGGGAATCGGGGTCAAGCCGGCGATACCCGTCGCCCAGGCGTTATAACGGTCATACATCCTCTCGACCGAATGGATTTTCGTCTCGCTGAAGAAACGATAGAGCAGCGGTCGGCCACCCTTGAGACCGATGCCATAACCGAAGGCGCCTCCGATGACGGAGCCCGCTGTTGCAATCGCTGCATACCAGAGGGCTTCGGAGGGATTGACCACCCCAAGACTGACCAGAAGAATATCGGGCGGAAGCGGAAAAAAGGAACTCTCGGCGAAGGCCAGTGCAAAGAGCCACCATCCGGGATGTGGAGTGGCGGCAAGGCCCTCCATCCAGGCGAACATCGATTCCTTGATCTGATGAAGAAAACCCACTCCTACTCCTTCCACCCGAAACGACCGACCAGGGGCACAAAATGAGCTGGGCCGAGATTCTCTTCAAGATACCTTTTCCCGGACTTCCGGATCACCCTGAGACTCTGTTTCGATCGATCTCCGACCGGAATGACCATCCGCCCTCCATCATCGAGCTGTTCCAGCAGCATCGAGGGAATCTCCGGAGCGCCGGCCGTGACGATAATGGCCCCATAAGGCCCCTGCGCGGGCCAGCCCATGGTTCCGTCCATCACCTTGATGGAGACATTCTGACAACCGAGACTGCTCAGCCGAGCCTGGGCCGTCCGAGCGAGACTCGGATGGCGCTCCACCGTAAAAACAAAGCGCGCCATGCCCGCCAGCACCGCCGCCTGGTAACCGGAACCGGTCCCGATTTCCAGGACCCGGTCTTCAGCGCCGATCTGAGCCGCCGAGGTCATCATCGCCACAACCCGGATCTGGGAAATCGTCTGCCCCTGTCCGATATTGATCGAAAGATCGGTCTCATAGGCCCGCGTGCGATAGCCTTCCGGAACAAAGAGATGTCGAGGAACACGCAACAGTGCCTCAAGTACGGCCTCGTCGGAAAAACCACTCTCCCTCAGCTGCACGACCATCCGCTGACGCCGATACTCCCAGCCGTCAGCCATCGCCGCCCTCCCTGACCCAGGAAGGCGGATTCGATTCCATCTCCGCGAGGAAGTTCCGCGAGGTCATATCCAGGTGAAGCGGAGTCACTGAGATCCATCCATTCCCGACCTCGTTGAAGTCGGTCCCCGGGATTCTCTCCCACACCGGCTCACCGCCTCCGATCCAGTAGATCGTCCTGCCCCGGGGATCCTCCTGCCGAAGCACTCCCTCCGTATAGCGCCGAACTCCAAGCCGGGTCAGCCGAAGACCCCGAGGCTCCCGCACCGGAGGGACATTGACGTTGAGCAGAGTTTCCGGAGGCAGACCGTGTTCCAGGACCCACAGGGTGATTTCCCGAGCCACTTTCCGAGCAACATCAAGACTCACCCCGTTCCCGACAACCTGGGACACTGCAATGGCCGGACGCCCGAGGATGACACCTTCGAAGGCCGCCGAGACGGTTCCCGAATAGTGGACGTCGACGCCCATATTTGCGCCCCGATTGATCCCGGATACCACCAGATCGGGCGCCCGATCCTTGAGCAGGCATGACATCGCCAGTGTCACGCAATCCGTCGGAGTCCCATTGACCGAAAAACGCCGTTCGCCCTGCTGAGAGAGACGGAGGGGCCGCTCCAGCGTCAGGGCATGCGAAACGGCCGACTGTTCACTGTCCGGCGCCACCACCCAGCATTCCCCGAGATCATCCAGAGCCTCGCTGAGTTCGCGGATTCCACGTGCCGAGATTCCATCGTCATTTGTAATAAGAATGCGGGGTCGATGCGCCATGCCCCGGATTATCGCAGGGAAGGAGCCCGGGCGCAATGATAGGGACGGCGATGGACGGCGATCAGGAGGGCACCGGCAGGCTCCGCGAGAGCCTTCCCCCGGAAGCGGCGGAACAATTGCACCGTCACCCTCAGCCGGATCAGCCTTGGCCGCCGGGGAGGGAGGCGGGTCCGACGATTCCCTCGTCCGAGGCGGCCCCGAACCGGACCGGGAAATGCGGCCCCGTCGCCGGCCCCTCACCGCCTCGGATGCAACAACCTCCTCTTGTCGCCCGTAGGCGGTCGAAGAGTTCAACGGCCTTTGCGGCTTTTTGGCGATCAACCGTCCCGTTAACCTGCAGGAGCAGGAGCCGCCAGCCGGAACCGCATCCGGAGCCGGGTCTGACGCCCGAGAGACAAAGCTCACACGGCATGGCTACACACGAAGTGGTCGAGACTTCCCACGACCGCATCGGTTTCGGTCACCGCCCCCTTGCTCCGGCTCGGGTTACCAAGGTTGTGCCCGACGCACCCATTCCGCTCAGAGACCCACGGCCGCCCCAGCTCCGGCATCGGCTCCGGATCTGCGGCTCCGGCCCCGGTTTCGGCTCTCCGCTCCGGTCCCGGATTCGGTTCCTGCTCCTGCTCCCGCTCCGGCATCGCTTCACTGCTCCCGTTCCGGCATCGGAAAGAGCTGTGGTCTCAGTCAGGCTCCCCCCGGACCCACTCAGAAGAAGGCCATGGTGCGGTAGGCCACAAGCTGCTCGTTCATCTGGCGGATCTTTCGGGCCAGCACCTGGCAGATCAGCTTGAGAAAACGGTTATGACGCTGCCTGTCTGAATCCAGACTTCCTTCAAGGGCCTCCCGACCGATCCCCAGGACGGTACAGCCCCCGGTGTGGGCAATCGCGTCCGCACTGCGGGGAGAATCATCGATCCAGGCCATCTCACCGAAGACCTCTCCCGGCCCAAGAATTGCCAGGGCTTCCTCGCCGAAGCCGGGGAGATGTCGCGAAATTCTCAGCTCTCCATCGGCCACGATGTAGAGGGTATCGCTGTGATCCCCTTCGGAGAAAATCACCTCCCCCGACTCGTAGCCTTCGCCCTTCAGGAGATCCTTGAGAGCCTCCAGGTCTTCATGCACCAGTCCGTGACTCCTGAGCAGGGATTTTTTTCGCTCGCCGTCCACTTCCCGGCTGCGTCCCGGACCACCTCCGGCACTCCGCTCCGACTCCCCTTCCGCCGACATGATTTCGGCCATCACGGCGTTAGCCTGCCGGATCTTATCCGCCAGCGACCGGCAGAAGATCCGCAAAATCACGTTCTCCACCTCGTCGTCCCACTGCATCAGGCCGCCGAGGCCCATGATGTCAAAGCGCAGGAGACGCCCGGCGGAAGTGCTGCGGATTCCGGTCGAACGCGGTTTTCCGTCAATCAGGGATACTTCGCCGCAGAGATCTCCTGCTTTCAGGCGTGCGACCGTCTGCACCCCCAGGGGCGTCTGGCGGGTCGCCTCGATACTGCCCTCCAAAACGAAGAAAAAATCTCTGCCCTCGGACGCCTCCGCGTAGATCTCCTCTTTCTCATCGAATAATTCCACCCTCGCCACCGAGAGAAGCTTTGAGGCCGACTCTTCCGGAATATGGGCCAGGGCCTCAAGACTGTCGGCAATCCTTCTGAGATCCTCAGTGCCGGGTTGAGCTTCGTACTGCATATTTGCTCCCTCTGAGATTATCCACGATTCCCGGCTGGGCTACAATGCCGCCGGAGGTATCTCATGCGTTTCTCCCTGAAGCTGATCTTTGTGAATCTCACCGCGCTCCTGTGCCTGACAGGAGGAGTGTCCGCCGCTCCCATCCACCACGATCTCAAGGTGAAACTCGATCCTGCAGCCCACCACATGAGCGTCCGGGACACCATGACAGGCCTGGCCGACCTCGAGAGAGATTCAGACGGCGCCTTAAGATTTCTTCTCCACGCCGGCCTCAATCCCGTGCTCGACTCAAAAGACTGCCGTCTCGAAGCCCTTACCGGAGACACCCCGTCGAACTTCCTCGGCATCAACGCTACCACCGAGAATCTCCCCGAAGGCCTCAAGGTGAAAGCCTACCGCCTGATCCCGGAGGGGAAAATGCCTGAGAGCATCAGCCTGCACTTCGGGGGAGAGATCTACCATCCCCTGGCCATGCAGGGAGAGGAATACCAGCGCGCCTTTTCTGAAACGCCGGGAATCATCTCCGAGAAAGGCGTCTTCCTCTCCGGAACCTCCTTCTGGGTGCCGACCTTTGCCGAGGATCTCGTCTCTTTCGCCCTCGAAGTGGAAGAGCTTCCTTTGCCCTGGGAGATCATCTCCCAGGGCAAACGCAGCCTTCACGAGGACGGCGAAGCGGGCCGCCTCATCAAGTGGGAGGCGAATTTTCCCACCGAGGAGATCTACCTCGTCGGCGGCCCCCTGAGCGAATACCGGGACACTCAGGATTCTACCGAGGTCTTCGCCTTCCTCCGGACACCGGATGCGGGCCTGGCCCACCGCTATCTCGAGGCGACCAAACGCTATCTGAGGATGTATCAGAGCATCCTTCCCGACTATCCCTTCCCATCCTTCGCCCTCGTGGAGAACTTCTGGGAAACGGGCTACGGGATGCCCGGCTTCACCCTCCTGGGACAGAAGATCATCCGTTTCCCCTGGATTCTGACCTCCTCCTATCCTCACGAACTGCTCCACAACTGGTGGGGAAACTCGGTCTACGTCGATTTCGATTCCGGCAACTGGTGTGAGGGTTTGACAGCCTACATGGCCGACCACATGCTGGCGGAACAGCGTGGAGAGGGAGAAATCTACCGGCGGACCACCCTGAAGAAATTCACCGACCTCGTCAACCCGGAGAATGACTTTCCGCTGACGCAGTTCCACAACCGCTTCTCAGGCGCCTCTGAGGCTGTCGGCTACGGCAAGGCCCTGATGATGTTCCACATGATGCGCCGCATCGTCGGTGACGAGGAGTTCCGCCGGGCGCTCACCCGCTTCGACAATGATTTCCGCTATAAGAAGGCCTCATTCGCAGACATCGCCGCCTCCTTCTACCATGTCGGCGGCCCGGTCCTGGCCCCATTCGTCAAGATCTGGACCACCCGTACCGGCGCCCCGACCCTCAAGATGGATGATCCGGAGATCATCACGCGGAAGGATCAGGAGCAGCCCTTTCTCCTGAAACTTCAGCTCAGCCAGGAGAGCGCGGACGGGAAGCCCTTCCCCCTTGAGATCCCGATCGCCGTCACCCTCGAAGGGAAAGACCAGGCCTTGTGGTACGTCGAGAATAAATGCGGCCTCAGCTGCACCGTCGAGATCCCCTGCTCTTCCCGGCCGCTGCGGGTCGATGTCGATCCCGCCTTCGATCTCATGCGCCGCCTCGATCCTCTGGAAGTTCCTCCGGCCATCTCCACTCTGATGGGCGCGAAAAACCCGCTCTTTGTTCTTCCCTCCCGAGCCTCGGAAGAGGAACGCTCCGCCTGGAAGAAGCTGGCCGAAGACTGGGCCGCCCCCGAAGCGCCACAGATCAAGATGGATTCCGAGGTCGAAGCCCTTCCCTCCAGGCCCGCCTGGGTGCTGGGGACGGCCAACCGTTTTGCGGGAGAGATCATCTGGCGCCTGGGAACACAGGGTGTCAAAGGCTCGACGGAGAATCTCGAGATCGGCGGCGAGGCTTTCATCCCCGGCGAAAACTCGGTCGTACTGATCGCCCGTGATCCGCGAGACTCTTCAATGGCGATCGGCCTGATCACCGCGGGGCCCGTCGCGGCCATCCCGGCACTCTCCCGCAAACTTCCCCACTACCAGAAGTACTCCTACCTGGCCTTCAAGGGCAAAGATGCCTCCAATGTCCTCAAAGGCATGTGGACCCCGGTCGCCTCACCGCTGACGGCCAATCTCACCGAAGGACCGATGCCGAAGCTCAGATTGCCGAAGCGGGTTCCCCTGGCGGAGATGCCGCCGATCTTCCAGCCCTCCGACTTCGAGAAGACGACAGGTTTTCTGGCCGATCCGGCACTTGAAGGACGGGGCCTGGGGAGCCCCGGTCTGGCTCAGGCCACCGACTGGGTCGAGTCAAGGATGCAGGAGATCGGACTTCAGCCCGCGGGCGAGGAAGGCTTCCGCCAGAGCTGGACGATCAAGGCCGGCAGTCCCAGACGGGAGATGAAACTCACCAATCTCCTGGGAAAAATCCCCGGACGTAATCCTTCCCTCGTGCCGGTCGTCGTCACGGCCCACCTCGATCACCTGGGCCATGGCTGGCCCGATGTCCGAAAAGGCAACGAAGGGAAGATCCATCCGGGCGCCGACGACAACGCCTCAGGCGTCGCCGTACTCCTGGAGCTGGCCCGGGCTCTGAAGGCCGAGGGGCCGAAGGCCCGGGGAATCCTCTTTGCCGTCGTCACGGGGGAAGAGGCCGGGCTGCTGGGATCACGTCATCTTGCAGAATCCCTCGGGGACACGGTCTTCGCCGATATCAACATCGACACGGTCGGACGCCTCTCCGAAGGCGCCCTTTACATCCTCAATACCGATTCAGCCCGCGAATGGCCCTTTATTTTCATGGGCGCCGGCTATACCACCGGAGCGCCCATCAAGATCGTCTCCGAGCCTTTGGACGCATCGGACCAGGGCGTTTTTCTCGAGCGGGGGATTCCCGCCGTTCAGCTCTTCTCAGGCCCGACCCCGGATTACCATCGGCCGACGGACACCGTCGACAAGCTGGATTTCAAGGGCATGGGCCGGGTCACCGAGGTCGCAAAGGAAGTCGTGGCCTACCTGGCCGACCGGAAGGATCCCCTGAACATTCTCATCAAAGACGCGGGAGAAAAAGCCCCGGCGGCCCATCCCGCTCGAGGACAGGAAAACTCGACCCGGAAGGTCAGCCTGGGGACCATGCCGGATTTTGCATTTTCCGGCCCCGGCGTCCGCGTCCAGGCCGTCATGCCGGGCTCGGCGGCGGAAAAGGCCGGCATCCTCAAGGGCGACGTCCTGCTGGCCGTCGATGGAGCAGAAGTCGGCGGATTGCGGGATCTCTCAAATATCCTGAAAAACCACCAGCCCGGCGACAGCGTCAAGGTAGAACTCAAGCGCAAAGATCAGAAGCTCCAGCTCAAGGCGGTCCTGGCGGAACGGTAGTCCTCCAAGTGATCAGAAGAACCTCCGGTCATCCAGAGCCGAGCCGGGCGGGGTCACGGGCTCAGGATGCCAATCCGGGGCGGCCACGACGGAGGCCGGCTCCGTGACGATCAACAGAGCGCCCGACGAGTTCCGGCCCGCATCAGCGAATCCCCTGTGCGGCCTCTGCTCCCCGCCGTAGAGGAAAAAGTGGGTTGAAGGAGGCTATAAGCCGGATTCTGTACCCCGAAGGGCGGCCTTCATTCATCTGGACTGCCGTCACCGGCAGCCTCAAGCAGCCTACCCGGAAGCCGTCTCCCGAAGGAGGGCGGGGACGAGAAACCCTCGACTTCCCTATTTGGCCTTGCTCCGCATGGGGTTTACCCTGCCTTCTCCGTCACCGGAGAAGCGGTGCGCTCTTACCGCACCCTTTCACCATCACCCCCGGGCTGATCCGGGGGCTGTCTGCTCTCTGCGGCACTTTCCCTCGCGTTACCGCGGCCGGACGTTATCCGGCATGCATCTCGTCAGGAGTCCGGACTTTCCTCCACCCGAAGGCAGCGAAGGCCCACCTCCTTCAACCCGGAGACATCATACACGAGGAAGAAAGGCTCGGCGGAAAAGGACGGAAAGCGGCGGCGGTTTCAGAAACAGAGACCGCGATCATCCCTCACGCATCCCGCTCAAAAAACCACGACCGCTCCGGCTCCAGCATCGGATCCGGTTCCTGGTTCGGCTCCTGCACCGGCCTTCTATCCTCTCACGAAGAGAGAGGACCGCTGATTGATGCCTCTGCTGGAGGAGAGCTTGCTCTCCGACAGTGGAGCCTCTATCAGTGTTGACTGCGAAGCAGGCTCAGGACCGCCGATCCGCCCTCTGCGTGACTCTTCGATCTCTACGAGAGCTTGTTTTTTGCTCTCCTGCCTTTGTGTTCTCGGTCGGGCGGGGGCCTTTGCGAACTTTGCGACCTTTGCGTGAGAATGCCTTCTGCCTTTGGGTGGGTGGGCGACTTTACGATCAGGTGTATGCTGGCCCCCATGCTGTGGTTTGGGCTTCTCGTTGTTCTCCTTCTCATGTCACTCCTTGGACTTGAACTTTTCTCACGCTCCTTTAAGACCGAACAGCAGCAGCATCGGCGCGATCCTTCGGCATATCAGATCGATTTCGAGGAAATTCGCTTCCCCACCCGAGGAGGGCTCACGCTCTACGGCTGGTGGATCCCCGGCCGGCCAACGGCGCCGCTCCTCATCCTCATCCATGGCTGGAAACGCAACGTCGAACGGATGCTCCCCCTCGTTCCTCTCCTTCATTCCAGGGGCTATTCCCTGCTCCTCTTTGACGCCCGAAGCCATGGCTCCTCCGACGCAGACGGGCTGAGCAATATACTCAAGTTTTCGGAGGACATCAGGGCGGCCGTCGATGAGGGCCTCCGGCGC
>JANTFG010000062.1 GCA_024763555.1 Thermoanaerobaculales bacterium | reverse complement strand
TAGCCTTGCCTACGTTGAGTATTTCCAGATTGAGCCCGAGCCGAAGATGTGGTGCAGATGGGATGCGAAAAGCGGAAGTAATTTTTTCGCGGGCCCTAAGAGCCCACACCCCTAAGCCTCGAAGATGTGGGGGCCTGTTGTTACGAAACTCGGCGCTTCAAGACTGTCATTGCATCGAGTGTCTGGAAGCGAAGGGGGGACTGGATCAGCACCGGTTTCCACAACAGCGCGCAGCCGGGATCATCCCAGTCGCCGCCGACCACTGCGCGGTATCACCACCTTCGAAACCGTCCGAGAAGATAGCCCCGCTGCTGCGAATTCGCCAGACATGAACCGCCGTGTCGCCCCATTCGCCGGCCGCCTGTTCGGCGACATAGATCAGCCCGTGTACCCGGTCATAGGCGACCGCCGAGAGAAAGCCGCAATCCGGATCGAAGACTTCATCTTTCGGACTGAAATAGGTATAGGGCTGGATGTCCCAGGGATTTCTCCTGCCGCCGACAATCTCCAGGACCTGGTCCGGATCGTAGAAGAGAACCCTGGGCTCATAGGGGTCGGAGTGATAGCCGTGATCGATAATGCACGCCGGGGCCACACACTCCACTCCTGGATCGCCGTAACAATTCTCCCCGAGACCCTTGAGCCCGAAGATCAGAATTCCTTTCAGTTCGCCGGTGTCGATCCAGACTCCACCGCCCCACTGATCATCAACCCGGTATCCATCAAAATCACAGCTTTGGTACTGGCCCTCGGTGCATTCGATAAACCAGCGGTAGTAGAAGAGGGGAATGGCATCGATGTCTGCACCCGCATCGGGCGGGTTCCCGTCCAGCCAGGGCGCCGAGGCATAGAGGGTCGGGCCCTGCGAGCCGCCAAGCGCACCGCTTTCCCGGTGATAGCCCGAAAGCAGGCTGCGTCCACCGAGGAAATCAGTGGCGATAGCCTCCGGGGCGGACAGCAGGTAGTCGCTGGTCTTGGCATTATGGAATGGATCGTCGAGGTCATTGGGACGAGGCCCGATATGCCAGACTCCCGACGGAGAAGACATCTCCGGTGTCGTCCAGCCGAGGGAAGGGAGATCCTCGGCCCCGACGTTGTACCAGTCGTAGATCGTCCAGGCGAGTCGGTTAATACTGTTGAGAAACTCCAGGCCACCAATATCCCAGTCGACGCAGTCGCAGGTCGAACAGGCAGTGCAGGTTGTCGCCATCAGCCCCCCGGTCGGATCGACAGGCGGCTGCAGAATTCCCGCGCGATGAAGTTGAGTGAAGTCGTCTGTCATGACCGGACTCGGGATTGTGATTTCGCCGACCGTGTCTTTTTGAGCGTTTCCGGCGATGTACAGCGAGCCCGGAAAACCGTCATCGGGGCCGCCCGGGTCTCCGTCCGGGCGAAAACTCAGAGCATGGCCCCCGTAGGCCCATTCGTCATAGTCCGGGGGATTGACGCTCTCCGGAGCCGCGAAGGCACCGAGATACACCAGGTCAGCAGGCTCCATCAGCCGCTGCGCACCGACACAGACCGGCACGAGACTGAGCGAAACCAGGAGCAGCGTCATCATCAGGTCTTTCGGATGCGACATCGAATCCTCCTCAGATTGAATATCGCCCCCGGGCGGTCCCCCGTCCATATCCAAACGCGCCAGTCTCATTCACAAAGGCGTCAAGAAGCTCGACGGCCCGCTCCTAAGCGATCTCCGGGAGTTCCCGGACAATGGCGTAGGGGCTGGTATCCATCAGTATTCTCCTTTCAACACCACGGAATATGGGAAAACGAGGGAGGGGACGACCCCTGCCTGGCTTCCCTGAATCTGAGCCGGTATGGGTTTAAAAACCGAAACGGAATCCTTCCTGGTAGGAGGGGTCGTTGGTCTGGTTGTCCACAACGGAGAGGTAGGCCATCAGCCCTCCTGAGGAAGAGGTGATACCGGCACGGACGATGAGGCCCTGCCGCTCTCCGGCATCCAGACCGGAGAGGATATCCCCGAGCTGCTTCATGTCGAAGGGCTGGAGTTCGACCGTGCGTGTGTTGTTACCCGGCGCCGGGTTTCCATCGGCCGTGAAGATCTCGACCAGCACGGTAATCTGCTCGGGCGAGATATTGACCAGGCCGAGATTGGCCCTGGATCCCGCGTCCTGATCTACCAGCATGCGGAGGGTACCGGCCTGGCCGGTGTCGGCATAGGATGCGCTGCCGATCGGGATGCCCGGGATCGTCTGTCCGTAACTCCCGCCGTCGGGCGAGGCGGTCCAAGTCCTGCTGATCACCGTGACCGGGCCGTCGGCGAGGTAGTGCAGGCTGCCGATACCCGAGGTCTCAAAGAGAGAAGCGACGACATCCGAGATCTGGATGACCGGATCATCGAGCTGGAGGACGACACTCTCGCCCTCGGTGTTATCCCGCCCCGAGGGGTTGAACCAGAGGTGGATGACGGTGGCGCCCTGCTGATAGATCCACAGATCGGTCGACCATGAGGAATCAAAGAGTCCATCGGCTCTGGCAACGGCGGGAACATAGCCTTCAAGGTGTCCGGATGCCGCCTCGATTCCGGGCGCGATGCTGAGAAGCAGGGCGACCGCCGTCAGTGCAGTGATGAAAAACCTGCGCATCAAGCACCTCCGTTGGCGATGGGACCCATGCCGCCGCCACTCATGTCAAGCGTCCAAAGGACGTTTCCGTTGCGATCAAGCGCCATCAGAGTGCTGCTCATCATGATCCCGGAACCGGCGGCGTCACCCTGGTGCATCGGCTCGTTACCCATGGGATCGCTGTCCATGTTCCGAAGGCTCAGATAGATTCTTGTTCCGTCTTCAGTGAACTGCGGCATGGCCATCATGCTGTCGACCTCGAGGCGCCAGAGCTCCTGACCTGTCGAAAGGCTGAGGCCGATCAGGATGGACTGACTCGCGTCCCCGGCGTCGAGGGTTTTGTGTCCCCCGTCCCATCCGCCGTCACCCATGCCGCCTCCACCCATCCACCAGTCATTGGCGAGGGTCAGAATGACGAGATCTCCGTCCGTCGTGGGCATCATCGGCCATCCCTCGTCAAAAGAGACACGCCAGCGCTCCGTTCCGTTGGGGCCGATGTTGATCAATTCGCGATCGATAGTGCCGGTGCTGCCGCCCATCATGTCGGAGCCCATTCCCATTTCCGTCACCAGGACGCTGTTGTCATCGGCAATGACCATCATGCCGGAGCCCCCCATCATGTCGGAGCCCCCCATGCCGCCCCCCATGCCGCCGCCCATACCACCATCGGCAAGAACGAGGCCTGAGACCGCCAGGGCCGCAGCCGCAAAAATTGTGAATAATGTCTGTTTCTTCATTTCAAACCTCCATTGTTGTCTGTTGTTCTCTCATCGATTTCCGAATAAAACTCTCTCACGCCGTTTTCCCCTGGAGAATGACCTTGATGTCCCTCAGGGTGGGCATCTGGTGCGACGCCGACACCGGGGTCGACCCGGATCATGATGGGACTCCTTTCGAAACCTCTCGCGAGGCTTGCGATATTCATATTTTCACTCCCCTCAGACGCAGCGCGTTGCCCACAACCGAGACTGAGCTGAAGCTCATGGCTGCCGCAGCAATGATCGGCGAGAGAAGAATGCCGAAGAAGGGGTATAGAACGCCCGCGGCGATGGGCACGCCGACGCCGTTGTAGGCGAAGGCGAAGAACAGGTTCTGTTTAATGTTGCCCATGGTGGCCCGCGAGAGCCGACGGGCCCGGACGATTCCCCGGAGGTCACCCTTGACGAGGGTGACACCGGCCGATTCCATGGCCACGTCGGTACCCGTACCCATGGCGATGCCCACGTGGGCCCGAGCCAGGGCGGGGGCGTCGTTGATGCCGTCCCCTGCCATGGCAACGATCCGGCCCTCGGCCTGGAGCCGCTTGATGACGTCGGCCTTCTCATCGGGCAGGACCTCGGCAATGACCTCGTCGATACCAAGACGTTTCCCGACCGCATCGGCGGTAGTCCGGCTGTCGCCTGTCAGCATGACAACCCGGAGATTCTCCCCGTGGAGTTCCCTGATGGCCCGGGGGGTGGATTCCTTGACGGGATCCGCCACACCGACAAGACCGGCCGCCTGTTGATCGACGGCGACAAACATGACCGTCTGGCCTTCGGCCCGCAATTTCTCCGCGCGCTCGATGAGGGCCTTCGGATCCGCGCCGAGGAGTTCCATCATCGCCCGGTTGCCGACGGCCACATTCCTGCCGTCGACCTCACCAACAACACCTTTGCCGGTGACGGAGTCGAAACCTTTCGCTTCGGGGAGTTTGAGCCCGCGTTCTGCAGCGCCCTCGACGATCGCTTCGGCCAGAGGGTGCTCGCTGCTCTTCTCAAGAGCAGCCACCAGCGCGAGAAGTTCCTTTTCGTCCACCGGGCCCTCGGAAATAACCACCTGGAGTTTCGGGCGCCCTTCGGTCAGGGTACCGGTCTTGTCCACCACGAGGGTATCGACCTTGCGCATGACCTCGATGGCCTCGGCGTTCTTAAAGAGCACCCCGGCCGTGGCGCCCTTACCCGTGGCCACCATGATGGACATGGGAGTTGCCAGACCCAGAGCGCAGGGGCAGGCGATGATCAGTACGGCGATGGCGTTGATCAGAGCATGGGCCATCCTCGGGTCGGGACCCAACAGTGCCCAGATCACGAAGGTTATCACTGAAATACCCACCACGGCCGGCACGAAGTAGCCCGCCACCTGGTCGGCCAGTTTCTGGATCGGCGCCCGGCTTCGCTGGGCCTCTGCCACCATCTGGACGATACGGGAGAGCAGGGTGTCGGCCCCCACCTTCTCGGCCCGGATGATGAGGGCGCCGGTTCGGTTGATGGTGGCGCCGATCACCGGGTCGCCGGGCGCCTTGGTGACCGGAATGGGCTCGCCGGTGATCATGGCCTCGTCCACGGAACTCGCGCCTTCGAGTACGACGCCGTCGATGGGAACCTTTTCACCCGGCCGGACCCTCAAGCGGTCGCCCACCTGGACCTGGTCCAGGGGGACGTCCACCTCGGTCCCGTCGTCATTGATTTTGCGGGCCGTCTTGGGCGCCAGCCCCAGGAGGGCCTTGATGGCGGCGCCGGTCTGACTGCGCGCCTTGAGTTCGAGCACCTGCCCCAGGAGGACCAGGGTGACGATCACCGCAGCCGCCTCGAAGTAGACGGAGACCTTCCCTCCGGCATCGCGGAAGGAGGGAGGAAAGATGGATGGCAGGAAGGTGGCCACGACGCTGTAGGCGTAGGCCACCCCCGTGCCGAGACCGATCAGAGTGAACATGTTGAGCGAACGGTTGACGAGAGACTGCCAAGCTCGGACAAAGAAGGGCCAACCACCCCAGAGCACCACCGGCGTTGCCAGGATGAACTCGAGAAAGACCAGCGTTTGTTTGGAGAGTCCCCCCGCCCCCACCAGTCCGGGGACCATGTCCGCCATGGCAATGAGGAAGACCGGTACGGACAGGCCCAGGCTGACCCAGAATCTCCGGTTCATGTCCTTAAGCTCGACGTTCTCTTCCTCGTCCAGCGTGACTGTCCGGGCTTCCAGCGCCATCCCGCAGATGGGGCAGCTCCCCGGCTCGTCGCGGACGATTTCCGGGTGCATGGGGCAGGTGTACTCCACCTTTTCCATAGCTGGAAGCGGCGCCACCGGCTCCAGGGCCATACCGCACTTCGGGCACGGCCCGGGGGCGTCGGTGCGGACCTCGGGATGCATGGGGCAGGTGTAAAGCGCCGTGCCGGTCGCGACGGCCGACGGTGCCGGAGAGGATCCGCCGCCGTGGCAGCAGGCAGCCCCGGCGGACACGGTCTCGCCCTCGACGGTCAATCCGCTGAAGGAGACGCTGACCTTCTCAGGTTTCACCCAGGCATCGGGTTCTTCCAGGAAGCGATCGTGGCAGGAATCGGAGCAGAAGAAATAGTTCATCTCACCGTGCTCTATGGAGCGCTTGGCCGTCCGGGGATCGATGGACATGCCGCAGACAGGATCGCTAACCATCGCCGAAACCGAATCGTGAGTCGAGCCTGTTGGAACCTGGTGATTTCCGTGTGTGTGTTTCTTCATGTCCGTCTCCTCGAGCCGTCCCGGCCCAGTTCATCTCCGCGATTCCCTCGTATGCTTCTTCCGGTAGCCTCTACCTTGTATTTACTTTGAAACGATGCTGCCGCACCTCAGCATCTTAGATCCGTAGTAGGGGTTGGCAATCTTCTCAGATTCCTGGAGCCAGGGCTTTTTCGCCATGGGACAGTAGGCCACCCTCGGCTTTTCTCCGCTTGCCATCTCACGGTAGCGAACCAGGCTCTGGCTGAGATCTGCAAAAGCCTGACGGGCTTGGCCGAGGTCACCGGCCTTCGCCAGCGCTGCTGCGTTATTTGAAATCTCGGGAAGGAGTTTTTTGCACTCAACTGCATTGTCCGCCGAGACTCCGGCCTTTTCTGCGCTGAAATCGGCGGAGATTGAATCAGTGGCGGTCACGATCGCCTTCGAATGCGTCGGAATTCCCTCAATGCTGTCTCCGACAAGCGAGCTATAAATGGATTCGTAATGGCCGATGATGGTCTTAAAACCGTTCGCCGGGTCTGTGTGCCGGTGTCCCTGTCCCGCCGCCAGGGGCAGGACGAATACGAGGCTGAGAATTGCCAGGCTCAGGTTCAGAGTTCTTTTCTTCATTTTTCCTCCATGATCAGTTGTTTTCGTTTGCATTGGTGTTTTTCTCAACCCTTGCGGACCTGATCGCGTTCACCGGGATGCGAACAGGCGAAGGGGCTTCGGGGATGTTTTCGGGTTTTCTTTGCCTGGAGCCAGACTTCGCCGGTTTCGGGGCAGGAGACAATAACGGTCTTCGGCCGTCGTTCCTGGAGTTCTCTCCACTGGACGAAGTTCAGGCTCAGGGCCTCGAAGATGCGGCGGGCTTCCTCGACGGAGGATGTTTTCGCCAGCTGCCGTGCAAGTTCATCCCACTGTTCGAGCTTCGCGAAGATAAGCATGCCGTCTCCGAGTTCCACTCCGGCCTCGCCGGCCGTAATATTCTTCCGGAGGTGCTGAAGCTCCGTGGAGATTTCCGCAGCATTCTGCTGGACACCCCACAGGGACCCCTGAGCCAGAGAAATGCGGATCGGTTCATAGGATCTCATCACGCGTTCGAAGGAATTTCGCGGCTTCCGGGCTTCTGCGCTTCCGGCGATGATCAGGGCTGCAAAAAGGACGAGAATCTGGATTTTTTTCATGAGGAACCTCCTGGTATTTCCGAGACTCTTTTCGGTCTCGACCATCTCTGATTGCAGATCCCGTGCCAATTCGAGTGAAAGGAGGCTCTTCGAGACGAAGTTACCGCCATTCGGACCCGCAGTCCCAATAGGGAAGAAGGTTCAAATCGTGATTTCTCAGTAACTTATAAAATATTTGTACAGTTGCGCCGATTTTCAATGTGTTTTCGCTCTGCCATGCTGAAGACTCATCCCTCTCGAAGAGTCCCCACACACCCAGGGCGGTTTTCCAGCAAGGTGCTGGAAATACAGCAGGACCTTCCGTATGAATAACTCCCGGTTCCCCTATGCTTGATGCGGGCCGAAGCCGGCGCCTACCCGTTCAGCATCCACTCCCAGGCCGGCTGAACGACGATTCCGGCGGGGCTCTCCGGGGGCGAACCGTCCCGATTCAAGACAAGCAGAATCATGCGGGCTTCCGGGTGCGCTTCGCCGGCTTCCACCAAGGCTCTCAATTCCCTTTCGGCGGTGGCAGGATCAGCGGCATCCGCGCAAACCTGGATCAGGTCGATGTGCCCCGCGGTGTCTCGGGCGAGGAAATCGACGTCATAGCCCGAGGGAGTCTTGACGTAGGTCACATCCGCCCGGCGCCGTTGGAGTTCAATGAGGACCGCCGTTTCCAGCGCGTGCCCCAGGTTCTTGCGGTCGCTGCGGTCGAAAACTGGGATCAGACCGGAGTCAATCGGATAGGCTTTTCGGGGATTGACCATACGCTGTCGTTCCGAAACCGACTCCATCCAGATCAGCCGAACGAGAAAGCAATCCTGAAGGTGAGCCAGCAGTTCGTGGATCGTGTCCTTCGAAATGGCGAAACCCTGACTCTTCAGGGCCCTATAGAATTTCTCCACACTGAAAGATGACGCTGGATTTCCCAACAGATGCCTGACGAGCCACCGTAATCCGGCGACATGGCCGACCCGGTGACGCTCGATGACGTCCCGTAACATCGCGACGTCGACGTAATCCCGAAGAAGTTGATGGCGAGTCGGAGAATCGAGTGCCTGTGCCTCCGGGAAGCCCCCTGTGGAAAGCCATGCCTCAAAAGCGCCCTCCATCCGCGCCCTCTCCGACGGCCTCAGGAATTGCGAGTCCTCGGGGAGATCGAGAGCCTGGTGGCGGAGGGCTTCCTCAAAGCTGAATGGATAGATCGGGACTTCCCAGGCACGGCCCCTGAGCGCAGTGGCGATCTCTCGGGACAGGAGGGCCGCCGAGGAGCCGGTGACCACCACCTCGTTTCCTCCGGTGTCCAACACACGCCGCACGAATCGCTCCCAACCCGGCACGACCTGGATCTCGTCAAGACTCCAATACACCGGACCGTTTTCAAGAATGTCAGGGAAACGCCGTCCATATTCCTCCACTAGAAAACCAAGTTGATCCGCCTGGAGCTCGGCAAGCCGTTCGTCCTCGAAATTGATGTAGGGTAGCTGCTCTTGTCCCACCCCTTCCCTGATCCGGTCGGCCCGCAACTGGTGCACGAAAGTCGTCTTGCCGCCTCTTCGAACTCCCGTCACCGCGGTGGCTTTCCCGGGGAAATAAACCGTACCGCGGACCCTGCGAGGAGTTGCCCCGGGCAAAGGCCTGGCGATCGACTCGGCCAGTTTCTCGGAAAGAACCCGCTTCAAGACCGTGGAAATCACCGGCATAGGAAAACTCTCCTTTTTATAAGGAGATATTACAGACAATTCCAACTTAATGCAAGGAGAAATTGAAGGCTGTATCGGGGAAATCCCTGGGTGACGAGTACGGATAAGACCGACACCTCCGTGCTGGTCGACGGCCTCGAGCCGGGCACGAGCTATCACTTCGTCATCCGGACCGTCACCGAGCCCCATGCAAACAACCGGAACCAGGTGATCAGCGAGCCCAGTGCGCCGGTGTATGATGAGGCCATGCTTTTTCCGCTTTTCTCAAAGGAGATGCACAGCCTCGAGGGGGTTCGGGCGGACGTCATGGCCCAGAGCGAGATCAATATTGCCATCGGGGACAAGGCGCCTGAAGCATACTTTGCCGAAATCGCCAACCAGGTGAATGGTGGCGCCAGGCGATACGGCGGCATCGTGGATCGGGAGATTCTGGGGGGGAACCTCGCGGAGAACTGCCTTCCCGCCTGTCTGGCGGACGGCCAGGTACCCGACTACGATGAATTTCTCGCCGAGCGCCGGCGGCTCATGGCTCTCAGGATCAAGAAGTGGTTTGGGGTTCTGTCGTGATCGCCGACGTGGTCACGGGCAAGCTCGACGTGCGCGAGGCGGCGGCTGCGCTGCCGGACGAATCAGATCTCACCGTCGAAAAAGACATGGTCGGCGAGGATGGTAAAATTCACGGGAACCCAGAGGCACCATGGGAGGACGACTCATGATCGTCATCGGCAAGAGGAGTTGACATCGTCATGAATCAGCAAGACCGGATCGCACTGCTCGACCGGCTCCGCTCTGAGCCTGACGAACGCGAGTGGCTTGAGTTCAAAAAGAATCGCTATGAGCCCCAGGACTTGGGTGAATACCTTTCCGCCCTGGCCAATGCCGCCGCCTGGAAGCGAAAACCTCGTGGCTATCTGGTTTTCGGGATTGAGGACAGGACTCACGATGTTGTCGGCACATCCTTCGATCCATACGGCACAAAGGCTAAGGGGAATCAGGATCTTCTGATCTGGCTCAACGCCAACCTCGCCCCGAATCCGGGATTCGACGTCGACATTGTCGAACACCCAGAGGGCCGAGCTGTCCTGTTCTCGGTTCGTTCCGCCCGGGACCAACCGGTGTATTTCTTCGACAAAGCCTTCGTCCGCGTGGGATCCAGCAAGGTGGAACTCCGCAAGGTCCCCGAGGCCCAACGGGTCATTTTCACTGGCGCCAGAGATTGGTCTGCGGAGATCTGCGAAAAAGCAACCCTCGATAGCCTCGATCCGGCGGCTATCGCCGAAGCCCGTAAGCAATTCAAGGTCAAGCACGGAGCCCAAGAGGCTGAGATAAATCGCTGGAGTGACGAGCTCTTTCTGAACAAGGCCAAACTGACAATCAACTCCGCGGTGACCAATGCTGCGGTGCTCCTGCTGGGTCGGGATGAAGCATCCTCGTTGTTGTCGCCCGCTGTGGCAAAGATCTCGTGGATTCTCAAAGACGCTGGGAACAAGGAACTCGACTACGAGCATTTTGGACCGCCGTTCTTGCTCAACGTCGATCAGGTTCTCAAAAAAATCCGAAACCTGACGCTAAGGGCCATGCCGGCGGGAACACTTTTCCCGCGAGAGATCTCGCAATACGATCCCTGGGTCCTTAGAGAGGCCCTTCACAACTGTATCGCTCACCAAGATTACGGCCTTCACGGGAGAATCAACGTTGTCGAAACGCCAGAGACGGTCCTGTTGACAAACCGCGGTGACTTTCTCCCCGGAAATGTTGAGGCGGTTATCCGACAGGACGCACCTCAGGATGTTTATCGAAACCCCTATCTTGCAGAAGCTATGGTGAATCTCAACATGATCGACACTCAGGGTGGCGGCATCAAAAAGATGTACCTTCTTCAGGCGGAGCGTTTCTTTCCTTTGCCGGATTTCGATCTTTCGGATCCAGCCCGCGTGGCCGTGACGATTCGAGGAACAATCCTGGATGAAAGCTATTGCCGCCTACTGATGGAAAGAACCGACCTGGACCTTGAGGAGATAATTCTGCTGGACAAGGTCCAAAAAAAGGTCAAGATCTCCCAGAAGGATCATCAGCTGTTGAAGAAAGAGCGGCTTGTCGAAGGACGGTATCCGAATCTCTTCGTGGCGGGCCAAGTGGCCAAAGTGACGGGTCAAACCTCTCGACACATCAAGGCCGGCGGTCTTGATCAAGAGTTCTATCGGGAGCTCTTGCTGAAGTTGATTCGGAAGCACGGTCCGGTTTCTCGTCCGGAAATCGATGGTCTCCTGTTTGATAAGCTGCCGGGAGTGCTCACATCAGAGCAGAAGAAGAACAAAATTCACAATTTGATCCAGGAACAAAAACGAGAAGGCAGAATCAAGAATATTGGCGGACGAGGGCCTTCCTCGCGTTGGGTGTTGACCGAAGATGAGTTTGATAGAAATCCGAACATAGATGGGAATTAACAAATTCAAGGTATTTTGAAAAGCGTAATCTACTGTAATAAAATGTGATAGGAATTTGATAGTTGAATGTGACGGGCATCACATTATCAAACTATGGCTTGTTCGGGCTGTTGCCTGGGTGATCGTGGCGGCTGACCCAAACGCTGCCACGCGCCTCATGTGCTGTCTCCCCTTCCGGGCTGCGCCTACGTCGCGCCCAATAGAGGTTGTTTGATGACCGGGAACCAGTCGACAACTCGCGGGCGGTCAACTTCGCCACAAAGCTTTGTGGTTCAATGGTTTCACGGAAATGACTCTATTTTCCGGTTGTTTGATGGGTACTTGATCGAATGAACCGGGAAGGACGAGGCATGACCACTGACACCTCCGAACGCGGCCCTGAGTGCCTCATCTGCACGGCGCCGAGCAGGTTCATCGCCTGATGACCGAAGAGATCCCGGCTCGCCTCACCGCCGATACCGCCTACCGGAATGCCCGCATCGAGCACGACAAAGCCCTGCTCAGGGTCATGACCGCAGTCCCCCGGGACGACACCAGGCTCTTCAGATAGTTCAGCGACAAGCTCAAATACCGGAGCTTGAGATCTTCGAGACCGCCCCGGCCGCTGCTGATTCCCCGGGGGGGGGGAAATCAGAAACTCATCCCGAAACCGATGCGGATCCGCCGAGGCTCCTGGAAGTGGGTGGGAGCGCGGTAATGGGGGTTTCGGGCGCCGGAATTCTGATCGGCAAATTCGTCGACCTCAGTGGCCGTGTCGGCATCGAGAAGGTTGAAGACATCGACGCGGACATTCATGTCAAAACCGAGGAGCACAAAATCGTATTTCACCATGGCATCAAGGTTCAGGATTGGAGGTGTCCTCCCGACGCTGCCCCGCGGAACCGGCTGTCCCTGGTCGAAATAGGCGGCCGAATCGTAGAGGTAGGCCGGGTTGTCCGGATCGGGATAGATGCCGATTGCGCTGATCGGGCGTCCGCTGTGCCACAGGAGATTTCCGCCGAGCTGAAGGCCCGAATCGAAGGCATAGCTTCCGAAGACCTTGAGGTTGTGGCGGCGGTCCTGGGGCAGGTTTCCCCGGGAATTCTCCATCAGGCCGGGAAAATCGAAAATCTGCGTCAGCCCGGCGTCATCCTGGCCGATGTCCGAGTAGACCATTCCCTCGTAGTTTCCGTAGAGATGAGAGTAGGTATAGGAACCCTGCAGCATCCAGCGCCCCGAGAAGCGGCGCTTGAAGCTGAACTCGAGGGCGCCGTAGTTTCGCTCCGGTTCAGGATAACCCAGTTCCTCCGCACTGAAGTGGACGGGATCCAGAATGCCGTCGCCGTCGATATCGAAATAGCCGCTGAAGCTGGAGCCGGGATTGCCGATGCGGTAGGCGAAAGCCCCGTAACCGACATCCATGCCGTAGCGGGTGATCAGGGCTTGATCGAGGCTGAAGTCTTCGATGATTCTGTTGAACTCCCGCCAGACACCGCGGACACCAAGGGACCAGTTGTCGCCGACACTCTCTTCCCATCCGATGATGAACTCATCCTGTGACATCGGATCGATGTGAGATGCGCTGGTGGCTCTGGGATCGGGCGGCTCGCCGTCGGAATAAACGACGGAACTCAACAAATTGCCCACGGAACCCTGGTTCGCGCAGTTCTCGAGGTTGAGGGGACCGCAATCGACATAGCCGACCGGGGTTCCGTCACGAGCATAACCCTGTGCGGGATCCCACTCATAATAGGCACTGTCATAGATCTCGCCTCCGGCCATCCGGATATTGACCGTGGAGGGAATGGGCAGGAAGTACCGGCCGGCAGAGGCGTAGACCTTGCTGTTACCCTCTCCGGTGGGATCCCAGATGAGACCCAGGCGCGGGGCGATCTGGTCGGAGGTTTCGAGGAAAGTCCGGCCGGCACTGTTCATGTTCTCAAACTTCTCCAGGCGCAGTCCGATGTTGAGGCTGAGGGTGGGATTGAGAGCCCAGCTGTCCTGGATATAGGCGGCATCGGAATCGACATCGAAGAAGCCGCCGTTCTCGTAGTGGCGGACGTTGAGGGTCGCGCCGGTCGAGGAGTCGGCGTCGTCGTAATAACCGTAACGTACGCCGCCGGAATAGCTCACGAGGTCCCATGAAGAGTTGGACTCAGAGTCGATACCGCTCCGAAAGCTGTGTGAGCCGAGATAATAGTCGGCATCGACGCGCCAGGCCTCGCGTTCGTCCGAGGCGCTCCCCCGACTCCAGTTCACCCAGCAACCCATGTGGATGTAGCCGCCTCCACGAAGATCAAAGGCATAAGGGCAATTTTCTGCGGGTGAGCTGTTGCTCCGGGTGAAGCGATTCCTGCCGTATTCGGCCGAGAGCATCAGGTTCTCCTTGAGGATTCCGCTGTATGTGACAACGAAGTTATCACCCCCGCGGTCCTCGGCGCCTCTGCCGAGCTTATCCCCGAGATGACCACCGGAGGGTTTATTTCCCTCCCCCGGACTCCAGTCGCCGCCCGGGATGTACTCGTAGATCGTCCGGTCGACACGGACATCGTCGGAGATAAAGCTACCCTCGAGACGGTGGCCGGACCGGATGTTCCAGTCCAGCTTGAAGCCCCAGTAAGGATCGGAAACTGTCGAACGGGTCCCCTGGGTGTAGCTGAGGTTGAGGACATCGTTGTCGGAATAGCGAAGGAATCCGAAATAGAAGAGCCTGTCCCTGATCGCGGGCCCGCCGATGGATGCGTTGATCTCCAGGCTCTCAAGGCTTTCGTCGGAATTCGGCGAGAAATAGGTGTCCGGGGACTGCTCCTGGAGGTCTTCCGGTTCCCAGTAGAGCGAAAATCTGCCGTGGAGCGTATTGGTGCCTGATTTCGTCACCATGTTGAGGATGCCTCCGGTGGAACGGCCGTAGGCAGCCTCCCATCCGCCGGTGATGACCTGAAGCTCATCGAGGAATTCCACGGGAACCATCGTTGAGCCCAAACCGTTGCGGAAATTGGTGATATTGAGGCCGTTGACGAAATAGGCGTTCTCGGCTACCGATGCGCCGGATATCGAGATGTTGTTCTGGCCTGGTGTCAGGCCGTCAAAGGCCGAGTCTCCAGCTACGACCGAGGGTACGAGCAGCGCAATGTCGGAGGCCGTACGGCGCACCGGAATCCTGGAGTTGAGATCCTCGACGGAAAAGCTCCGACCGGTCGTTGTTGAGCTGAGATCCATCGGTGCTTCCCCTTCATCGAGGCGAATCACACTTCGGCTGGTCTCGGGTTTCATCCGGATTCGAATCGAGGTCTCGGCGCCCGCGCGAACCCGTACGCTCTCCTCGAAGTTCATCATACCCTCCGAGGAAGCAGCGAGGAGATACACGCCCGGGGGAAGGGCGGGGAAAACCGCAATGCCGGCGGCATTGCTGACGGCGCTCCGTGTGAGCCCAATCTCCGCGTTGTTCAGCTTCAGTTGAACGCCGGCAAGACCGACACCCCCGGAATCACTGAGGAAGGTCCGAACCCTGCCGGTTGTCTCCTGGGCGCAAACCATGCCCGAGATCACAACGATCAACACAGCACCGAATATGACTTTCCTCATCAGTCCATCCAATCTTCCTGCCCGCAGGACGAAAAAAACTCGGCCGCCTTTGAGATTCCGAGTCCCGGCATCGGCCTTCAGAGTGTTTCCGATACGATTGTACGACATTTAAGAAACCACGGTGAACAGGAGAAGGCCCGGGGCCGGGATCATTTCCTCAGCTGTGCGAGACGCTCCCGGAACTGCTCCTGATCAATCTCACCCCGCACGAAAAGCTCCTTGAGGATCTCCTCCGGGCTCCTGTCCCGGGTACGATTCCGATTGATGGACCTCATGATGGCGCCGCATATGAGCAGCCCCACAACGAGAAACAACAGGGGCCAGATCCACATCAGACCGCAAGCTGCGCCCATAAGACATCCCGAGTGCATCATTCTCCTCCGGATCTCCCGACAGGGCATCTCCGTTGCTGCGGGAGCGATGCGAGCGGCTTTGGCACTGAATGCACCAGATTCTCCATCATGCCTCCACGGTCCCGGGCTCGAGACGGCCCTCACCGCCATCCTTGAACAGCGGTGTGTGTTTGAGTTTGAGCGAGCGCCAGATGAAGTAGATGGAGGGGTAGACGATCAGTTCCCCGAAGAAGGAAGTGATGACGCCGCCCACCATGGGCGCGGCGATACGGCGCATGACGTCGGCCCCGGAACCGGTGGCCCAGAGGATAGGAATCAGTGACAACAGAATGGCAGCCACGGTCATCATCTTGGGCCGGATGCGCTGGACAGCACCGTGGTCCACGGCCTCCGCCAGATCATGCCATGTGAGCATTTTCCCCTTGTTCTTCCAGGTCTCATAGGCGATGTCCAGGTAGAGCAGCATCACCAC
>JANTFG010000061.1 GCA_024763555.1 Thermoanaerobaculales bacterium | reverse complement strand
AAAGGGGCTCAGCCCTGATGTTGGCCCTGGGAACGATCATTGTCACTTCGATGGCCGTTCTCCTCGTCGCGGGGATGATTCAGACCAGGAGAATGAGTTTCGACCTTCAAAAGCGAAACATCATGCTTTCAGCCCTGGCGGATGCGGCGATGGCGGAAACGATGGCGGAAATCGATAAGGACAAAAGTTTCAGCGGCTTCCGAGAGCATTCTCTCGGGCCGGGGTCGATTTCGAGCAGAGTGTCCTGGACAGATCCCAAGTTAAGGAGGGTGGTCGCGACCGCTCGCCATCAGGGGTGGAAAGCGGTCATCGAGGCCCGGGTCCGCCTCGAGGATGCCGGCCCGGTGATCCTCGTATGGAGTTTCCATCAGGCCCCGGATGATTCCTGATGAGGGTTCTTAACATCCTCACCGGGCTGATCGGATGTGCTGCAGCCGTGGATATGGCACGACCAGCGGCCCCTTCGGGAGTTGTGAACGAATTATCTCCACGCCTTCGCGACGATCCGGACCGCTGAGAAAGCCAGCGACCTTTGACCTCGTGCCGGCGGCACCAGGCTCATCTGGCCTTCGGTTTCGGTTCCTTCGCATCCAAATACCTTGTGCGCGGCACAAATGCCTCAGAGTCGAGCGTTCTTCCGTTTTTGCCGCACTGCGGTATACTGGGATGATGAAATACCCGGAACACAGCATCGTTCGCAACCTCGATCTCCCGGGACCGGGCCTTATCCGGTCTATCAACCCTGCCACGGAGGAAGTGGTCGGCCAGTGCAGCGCCCTGGATGCCGAGGGGGCCACTGAGGCTGTATCGGCTGCTGCCGAGGCCTACCCGGCGTGGGCCTCGACACCGGTGAGCGATCGGGTGGCGATCCTGGATCGCTGGCTTGAAATCATGCTTGCCGAGCAGGATGAGCTTTCACACCTGGTCTCCTTTGAAGGCGGCAAGCCGGTTGCGGAGGCCCGTCTCGTCGACGTCTTTCCAGGTATGGAAACCCTCAAGTACTATCGGGATCACGCAGAAGAAATGCTGGCCTTCCGTCCGGTGGAGTCCGAGCAGCTGCTCTTCCGGCACTGGAAGGCCGGATATCGTTTCGACCCGCTGGGCGTCATGTCCGTCATCACGCCCTGGAATTATCCGGTCGGGATTCCGATGGCGGAGATCGTTCCGGCCCTGGTCGCCGGGAATACCCTGGTCTTCAAGCCCGCCTCGGCGACGGTGCTGACCGGGTTGATGATCGGCGATATGGCGCGACGTGCCGGTTTCCCGCCGGGGGTTCTCAATACTGTGGCCCTTCCGGGCTCGGCGACCAACGCCCTGCTGGACGACCACCGTGTCTGCAAGGTGCTTTTTACGGGTTCGGTTGATATCGGCCGCCACGTGGCGCGACGTTGTGCCGAGCGGATCATCCCGGCGCAGCTGGAACTTGGAGGGAAGGATGCCGCGGTCGTCGCTGCGGACGCAGCTCTAGAACGGACGGCTCGGGGATTGGTCTGGGGCGCCTTCGTCAACACGGGCCAGACTTGTGCTTCCATCGAGCGCGTGTATGCCGAAGCCTCGATCTATGATGCGCTGGTCGCTCGGGTTGTGGAGTTGACGAAGGAGCTTCGGATTGGAGATCCCTCGAAGGCTGAAACGGATGTCGGTCCCCTGACCACGGCGGGACAGCGGGAGATCGTGGCGAAGCAGGTTGAGGAGGCTCTCGAAGGTGGAGCGAGGGCGCTGACCGGAGGGAAACTCCCGGAAGGAAAGGGCTGGTTCTATCCCCCGACGGTGCTGGTCGATGTCAGGGACGAGATGGAAATCATGGTCGAGGAGACCTTCGGCCCGGTCATGCCCATCATGAAGGTGAGATCGCTCGAGGAGGGAATCCGCAAGGCCAACGATTCCCGCTTCGGGCTGACGGCCTCGGGCTGGACCACTTCGGCTCAGACGGCGGAACGACTCCAGCGTGAGCTTCAGGCGGGGGTCGTGATGATCAACGATCACGTTGTGGCTTTTGCCGAGGCAACGGGAAGCTGGGGCGGCCTCGGTGAGAGTGGTATCGGAAGGGCCCACGGGGAATACGGCCTCCACGAACTCGTCAATATCAAGTACGTTGTTCATGATGAGGGTAAGGATGAGGCCACCCCGTGGTATTACCCCTATGGCGAGGACTTCGATCAGTTCATCAATGCGGCGATGCCGCTGCTCTACGGGAAGGGCCTGGAGCGTTATGCTTCCTTGAATAACCTGGCCTCCACCCGGCGATTCAGGGAACGTGTCCGCAAGACGACCCTGGCTGCGAATCTCAAAAAGCTGCTCTGAGGTTCAGGAGGATGAGACCGGGAAATATTGAAGGGCGAGCTGATGCGGCCGGGATCCGGCTCCGCATCGACGACCTTGGTTCGGGGATCACGGTTTTTCGTCTGCACAGTCGATGGACTCGTCTTCTCGGCTTCGAGAGCACCTTTTATCTGCTTGGAGATCTCCTGATCGATACCGGTTTCCCCCATGCCGGATCATTGGTCCTCGAAGCCCTGGAATCACGGAAGATTCGCGCAATCCTCTGTACCCACCAGCACGAGGATCATACCGGGAACGCAGGGGCGATCGCCCGTCGTCATCACTGCCCGGTCTATCTTCGGCATCCCGAGCTTCGATGGAGTGAGGGCACAGCGGAGCTGGCCTTTTATCGTCGTCTCTACTGGGGAAGGCTTCAGGAGTACAGTCCGCTCAATATGCCGGAGTCCTTCGACTGGGAGGGAGGCAAGCTCGAGATTATTCCAACGCCGGGGCATTCCATCTCCCATGTTTCCATGCTGGATCAGGTCTCAGGTGCGGTCTTTACAGGCGATCTCTATGTCGCCGGCAGCGCCTCGGCGGTGATGGTCCAGGAGAATCTCTGTGAGCTGGCGGAGAGTCTCGTGCGGGTTGCCGATGCCGCGCCTCGACGCCTGTTGAGCGGCCATGGCCTGGACCTGGCGAATCCGGGCCCCCATCTTCGGATGAAGGCTGAAGCCATCTCCCGGGCTGCGGAGAAGGCGCGGAATCTGATGGCTGAAGGCTTGAGTCTCCAGGCGGCGGCATGGCGGGTTTTTCCCCGAGGTCACCTCAAGGATCTCGTCTTCCGGCTGGGAACCGAGGGAGAGTTTTCGCGGCGGAATTTTGTTGCTTCCGCGCTTCGCTGCGCTCCGGAGATCAGTTCTCGTACATCTCTCGGATGAGATGAGCGAAGTCCTTTTCGACCAGCTTGCGCCTGACCTTGAGAGTCGGTGTGAGATAGCCGTCCTCAATCGTCAATGTCTTCGGGAGAATCCGGAACTTCTTGACCTGTTCGAAGCGCCCCAGTTTTGAATTGACGTCTGCGACGGCGCTCTTGAAGGCGCGCTGGACGAGATCCTGGGCGAGGAGTTCTTCAAGGCTCTGTCCCCCCATGCCCTTGCTTCGTGCCCAGGAGTAGAGTTCTTCTTCCGAGGGCGAGAGCAGGGCGACGAGGTAGGGCATCTTGTCCCCGATGAGGACGGCGTTGTCGATGAACAGGCCCGCCTTGAGCGCATTTTCGATCGGCTGGGGCGCAATGTTCTTTCCGCCGGCCGGGATAATGATGTCCTTCTTACGGTCGGTTATGAAGATGAAGCCATCCTCATCAATTCGGGCGATATCGCCTGTCCGGAAGAAACCGTCGGCGTCGAAGGCTTCGGCGGTGGCCTCTGGTTTTTTCCAGTACCCTTTGGTGACACTCGGTCCTTTGACCAGCAGTTCGCCGTCTCGGGCCAGTTTGACCTCCAGGTTTTCCAGGGCTTTCCCGATCGCGCCCAGGCGGTTTTCTCCGGGCTGACAACCCGAAATTCCAATCGCCGGGGACGTCTCCGTCAGACCATAACCTTCCTGGATCGGGATGCCGACGCCGTGAAAGAAACGATTGAGTTCGGCCGCCAAAGGCGCTCCCCCGGAAAGAACGAACTTGACCCGTCCACCGAACGCCTTCCGGATTTTCGAGAGGACCAGCGTGTCCGCGACCCGGTGTTTCAGCTTGAGCATCGCCGGTGCGGGCTTTCCTTCCAGCCGGTAGGTAGAGTACTCGGTCCCGACTCCGACCGCCCAGTGAAAGAGATTCTGTCGTGTCTTCGGCGCCTGTTCGACCTTGGCCATGATCTTGGCATGGATCTTCTCATAGAGCCTCGGAACACTGGCAAAGACGACCGGAGCAATGCTCTCGATATGGTCGGCGACGAGGGAAGGGGCGCAGTAACTCCGTGGGCAGCCCTTATCCATGTAGGCGTAGCCGCAGGTCCTCTCAAAAACGTGGCAGAGCGGGAGAAATTCCAGAGCGTGCTCCGTCCCGTCGAGCGAGACTCTTGGAAGAACCGCCTCGACATTGGAGGTGAAGTTGAGATGGCTGAGCATGACGCCCTTGGGTTTCCCGGTTGTACCCGAGGTGTAGACGATCGAGGCCAGGGATGAGGGATTCACGCCTTCCGCCCGTTTCCAGAAATCTCTCTCCATCGTTTCCGTCATGGATTGACGGATGAAATCTTCCAGGGAGAGGACGTTGGAGGGGGGCTCGCCTTCGATCTGGATGACGACTTCGAGGCTGGGGCATTCCTCCCGGGTTTCCAGGATCTTGCGGCTCTGGTTTGTATTCTCGCAGAAGATGATCCGGGCGCCGGAATCCTGGATGTGGTAGGCGACCGCCCGTGGTGTCAGGGTCGGATAGATGGGAACGTCCACCGCGCCGAGGGAGAGGGTGGCGACATCGATCTGGTGCCATTCGGGCCTGTTGTCCGAGAGGATGGCGACCCGGTCCCCTTCCCGGATCCCGAAACTGAAAAGTCCCTGAGCGATGGCCGCCGTCGCATCAAAAAACTCCCGGGTTGAGTAGCTCCGTCTTCCGAGAAGCCCGACGTGGGTGTAATGTTCCTCGATGTCTCTGGAACTGTCGTTGCGATAGATGTCAAGAATCGTGCGTTCGGGCATGGCAGTCCTCCATCCTTAACTGTGAATGCGAAGGTAGTCTGATGCAAGCCGCAATGCGGCATAGCCTTCCGAGGCCTCCGAAATATTTTTTCCACCTGGAGAGTGCTTAGGGCTCGCGCGAGAATTACTTCCTGCTTTGCGCGCCCAGATGTGCTTCAGATTTGGATTGGGCGATTAAGGGAAAGCGGAGGCGAAGCCTGGCCTACGTTGAGTATTTCCAGATTGAGCCCGAGCCGAAGATGTGGTGCAGATGGGATGCGAAAAGCGGAAGTAATTTTTTCGCGGGCCCTTAGGAGGCCGAAGCGGGGACAGGGAGTCGAGATTGGGCGAACTCGCGGGAATAAATCGGAGCTTTTCGTGGTATATTACTAAGACCTGAGCGTCTTTGACTCAGGTCTTAGTCAAAAGAGGTTTGTCAGGATGTACGAAACGATCAATCTTCCCGTTCTTCCCCTTCGAGAAGCAGTTCTCTTCCCGGGGGTGACCTCCCCCATTGCCGCCGGGAGGCCCGGGACGCTGAGGGCGATCGAGGCCGCATTAAAGACCGAACACAAGGAGATCTTTGTACTGGCTCAACGCGAAAATGTGGATGACCCGGCGCCGGAGAAGCTCTACCGTGTCGGGACCATCGCGACAATCGGGCCCGTCCAGCGCGGACCTTCGGGGATGCGCCTCCTGTTGACGGGCCAGTACCGCGCCGCTGTCGAATCCCTGGTGGAGCAGGATGGATATCTCCTGGCCGGAATACGGGTCCTGGAAGATGACGACCCTTCCAGCCAGGAAGAGCCCGCCTTTGTCGCCTTGTATCGAGAGGCCCGCGAGAGAGCTGCCGAACTCGGGCGGCGGGCCGGCTTGCCCAAGGAGGCCGTTGAGCAATTCCTGGCCGAAAACAGCGAGCCGGGTCTCTTTGCGGACCTGGTCGCCGGCCATCTTGATCTGGAAGCGGCGGATGCCCAGAAGCTGCTCCAGACGCCGGATGTTCAGGAACGGCTTCGACAGGTTCTTGTTTTCATTCAAAAGCAGATCGCCATTCTCGATGCCCAGGAAGAGATTAAGAGCCAGGTCCAGGAAGAGCTTGGCGACCGTCATCGTGAGATGTTTCTTCGGCAGCAGCTCAAGGCGATTCAGAGGGAGTTGGGCGAGGATACCGCCCGCGACGATTTGGACGAACTCAAGGAGAAGCTCGCAAAACTGCCCCTTCCCGAGGAGGCCAGAAAAGAGGTGGACCGGGAACTGTCCCGGCTGGAGAGAATGGGTCCGGAGGGAATGGAGGCCCAGGTTGTCCGGACCTACCTGGAAACGGTCTCGGAGCTTCCCTGGGGGCACCGTAGTGAGGAGCGGCTGGACCTCGAAGCGGCATCGGAAATTCTCGAGGCGGATCACTATGCTCTGGGAGACGTCAAGGACAGAATTCTCGAGTTTCTTGGAGTTCGGATCATGCGGGAGCGACACCGGGAGGAAGACGAGCAGGGAGAGACTCCGGCACCCGAAGCTCTGGGGAGCGCCGATGATTCCGCCGAGCTTTCAGAGATGATGGAAATGCTGCGTCTCGGAGACATTTCGCCGGCGGCGAAAGATGCCTCATCGGAGAAAGATGCCGCAGAGCTTCAGGAGAAATCTCCAGAGGAGGATGAACGAAATCCGATTCTGCTCTTCGTAGGCCCGCCGGGTGTGGGCAAGACTTCGGTCGCCCGCTCCATCGCCCGGGCCATGGGTCGCGATTATGTCCGTGTATCCCTCGGTGGGGTTCGGGATGAGGCTGATATCCGCGGTCATCGTCGGACCTATGTCGGAGCGATGCCGGGAAGGGTGATCCAGGGCATGAAGCAGGCGGGCTCGATCAACCCGGTTTTTCTTCTCGATGAGGTCGACAAGCTCGGTGCCTCCTATCAAGGCGATCCCGGCGCCGCCTTGCTGGAAGTCCTGGATCCTGCCCAGAACAACACCTTCGTCGATCATTATCTGGGTGTTCCTTTCGATCTTTCCGAGGTTCAGTTTATCTGCACGGCCAATTTCCTTCAGAATATTCCGGGTCCGCTCCAGGATCGAATGGAAATCGTCGAGTTTGCCGGCTATACGGAAGAAGAGAAGCTGGAGATTGCCCGCCGATTCCTGGTTCCGAGACAGGTCCGCCAGGCCGGGCTTAAGGACGAGGAAATCGAAATCGAGGACAGCGCGATCCGCGAGATCATCAGCCGTCATACGAGGGAGAGTGGTGTTCGTCAGCTCGAGCGTGAGATCGGTCGCCTGGCTCGCAAGGTTGCCAGGAGAATCGCAGCAAATGAGCTGGAGCGGATGACGGTCGGCAAGGGGCAGGTCAGGGAACTTCTCGGCCGACCCAAGGTCCATCCGGAGCATGCCTCCGAGCGGGATCAGATCGGGGTGGCGACCGGCATGTACTACACACCGGTCGGCGGCGATATCATGTTCGTCGAAGCCAGCCCGATGCCGGGCAAGGGTGAACTCGTTCTGACCGGCCAGCTGGGTGATGTGATGAAGGAGAGTGCCCGGGCAGCGTGGAGTTATGCCAAGGCTCACGCCGAAGAACTGGCGATCCCGAAAGGGGCTTTCGAGCAGGATATCCACATTCACGTTCCGGCGGGCGCTATTCCGAAGGATGGACCCTCGGCCGGGCTTGCGATGGCAACTGTCCTGGTTTCAGCCCTGGCGGGTCGCCCGGCGCGGCACGACCTGGCGATGACAGGCGAGATCACACTCTCCGGTCGGGTCCTTCCGATCGGCGGAGTGAAGGAGAAGATCCTGGGGGCGGTGCGAGCTGGAATCCGCTGTATTCTGATGCCGAAACTCAACGAGGCCGATCTTGAGGATCTCCCGGAGCACATCCGGAATGAACTCAAGTTCATCCTGGTGGATAGCCTGGGTGAGGCCCTCTCGCATAGCCTCCGGGGCGCCGATTTCAGTAACGGCCGGCTGAGTTTCGAGAACTGAGATCAGGGCTCAGGCTCTTCTGGTCGGGCGCCCGGGAGTGTCGGCCTCTGAGCAGGGAGCCCTGCTTCTTCAAGTTGAGATGGGACAAGAAGCTGTTGCTCAGTCGCGATCGGGCTTGATTGCCTTCCAGTCGAAGTGCGGTAGACTTGAGAAAGACTGGAGGCCGCCGTGCGACATATTGTGATTTTGGGAGCGCTGCTTCTCCCGGCCGTGTTTGGATTCAATGCGTCGATCGAGGGAGACCTGGGGGCATGGAGTCAAATCGCAATCGATCCCCCGAGGCTGAGCATGGGCGTTGATCGCGGTCTGGATCTTGATGTGGCGATCAATCCGGTCACTTCCAGAGCCTTCGTCGCCTACTATGATGAGACGGACGGAGATCTCCGACTCGCAGAATATGTCGGCTCGGGTGGAAACTGCGGTTCGGGTTCCTGGCAGTGTGATGTTCTGGATTCCAGCGGAGATGTTGGACGTTACCCCTCCATCGATATCTATTCGGCGGCAATGGTCTGGAAGCTGGGCATTGCCTACGAAGATGTGGACAGCGGAGATCTGAAGTTCTATGAGCGCACATTTTCCGGTTTTCCGGCGCCGGGTTCATGGACGACGAAGACCATTGTCGTGGATTCGACGCCCGGCGGCGAACAGTGGCGGGGGCAGCATGCTTCGCTCCGGTATGACTCCACCGGAACGGCCCATATCGCGGCCTATGCCAGTGCGGATGCGTCGAGCTGCAGCCTGAGCTACAGTTTTGAAGTGTCCTCCAACGGTAACTGCGGGCAGGGTTCCGATGCGGGAAAGTGGCATTGCGACACCGTCGACAGCGGGACAGGTCTCGGGCGTTTTGCCTCTCTCGGTATCGATGACGATGACAAGGTTTTTATTGCCTATTTTGACGAGAATGCCAACAATCTTCTGGTTGCCGAGCCCGTGGGTGTCGCAACAGGGAACTGCGGGTCCTATTCGAGTTATGAGTGCACAACGGTTGATTCTACAGGCGATGTCGGGCGTTTTGCAGCGCTGGAGGTCTCGGGTTCGGGTGCCACCCAACGCCTGAATATTGCTTACCATGAGAGTGACAGCTCAACGACGGGCGCGTTGAAGTTTGCCGAGTATGTCGGCTCGGGTGGAAACTGTGCTGATTCGAAATGGAGCTGCTGGACGATTGACTCGACCTCCAGCGCCGACAACATGGGTCTGGATCTGATCAACCTCGACGGGACCCTGGTCGTCAGTTATTTTGATTCGGGAAACCTGAAACTGGCCTATGAGGAGATGGGTGGGAACTGTGGGCCACTGAAGCCACAGGATGGCGGCGGTTTCGCTCACAGTTGGCACTGTGGAACTCTGAGTTCCGGTGACAGTGCGGTCAGGGTGGGCGCTGCGGCGGCGCTGGCCACTGACGAGGATGGAGGCATTATCGTCGCTTATTCTCGGGAAGCTGTCTTGACGGGTGGTCGCGGCATTGAATCGGCATTCCCCTGGATCGTCCGGGATAATTTTGAGAGCGGAGATACCTCCGCATGGTCCTCGGAAGTCGGCGCCCCTTGAGGCGCCACGAGTTGCAGTGGACATCCGAGAGGACAAAACGAAGGGACAGAACGCTTTCGGACAATTCCTCCATCAGATCTCTTTATCAGCTCAGCCACGCCTTAAAGCCACCAATCCAGGTCTCGCACTTGGCAGCCTGCCGGCATTCACGCCGCCAATGTTCCGCGCTGCGCCCGGAAACCCTGATTCTCACGACGCCAGGGCAGAACCTTCCCAAAGCCTTTCACAATTTCACGCCATCGGGGCCGGTATGGGTCAGAAATTGATTACGTGGCTTCGCTGCTCCCGCAGGGAGAGATGGACTCCGTCCAGTTGGGGTACTGGATTCTTCCTCCTCAGGTACCGCCCATCCGCCCTCATGCGGGCAATCTCTGAGCGAATGAACTCCTCGCTCCCAACGGCCACTCCCTCGGCCCAGTACCGCAACCGCTTGAGGTACATCCCGCGAGCCTTGAATCCTCGAGCGATCTCTTTTTCCAGAATTTCCTGAGGGATGGCTGCCTGCCCCGCCTTCGTCGGGACGCTTCCCCGGTAGTAGAGAAGCTGACGGAACTCCACTAAGGCCTTCTTCTTTGTCGGCTGATCAACGAACTCCCTCAACGGAACGAGCCAGTCGTCCTTCCCCGTTTCCCGCAGGAAGATCGAGGATCCCGTCCAGTCCTCCGGTCGCTCGACCAGACCGGCCCGCACCGGATTGAGCTCAACGTCGAGCATGCAGTCCTAAGTGCCTAAAGCCTGGCACCGAATGTTTCAGCCGGATGTTGTCGTTGAAGTGTTTAAGCTGTTCTTGAATTTCGGCCACTTGCTGCCTCCTTGAGGGCTCTGCGGGTAGCTGCGTAGTGAAGGCATAGCTCCAATTTGGTTGACATTTTATCACGAATATGTGATATTTGTCAACCAGGAGGGTTCCATGCAGGCAACCGTGGGAGAGCGACTGAAAATGTTTCGGCTGGCACGGGCAATGTCGCTGGACGAACTGGCCGCGGCCACAGATGGCCTAGTGACAAAGCAGGCTATTTCGAAATACGAGCGGGGGCTGATGTTCCCAGCGCCGACGGTTCTCAATGTCTTTGCACGTTTCTTTGGCGTCAAGACAGCCGAACTCCTTGCCGCTCCTTCGGTTGAAGTCCAGGTCGTTGCATTCAGGCGGACGAGTCGGCTCGCCAAGAAAGAGCTGTACCGAGTCGAGAGCCTGGTGTCGAGAATGCTGGAGCAGAGGGTTCTTCTCCAAGACGCATCGGGCCACCACAACGGGAAGGAGATACCTCTCGCAGAATACGCACCTGCGACCCTAGAGGAATGTGAACAGATTGCATCAAGGGTTCGTGACTCGTGGTCGCTGGGAGGAGATCCGATTGCCTGTGTGACCGATGTCTTGGAAGAGCACCACATTTTCGTTCTCGAACTCGAAACTGAGAACGCCTTTGATGGTCTTGCGGCTATCGCAAGAGACAAGTCCGGATATGTAAAAGCCGCAGCAGTGGTCAGTAGGAAAGGCCTGGCCGGGGAACGACAGCGCCTCAACCTTGCCCACGAGTTGGGCCATCTCGTGATGCAAGAAACAGACGAGATCGACGGAGAAAAGGCAGCATTCCGGTTCGGTGCAGCGTTCTTGGCCCCTGCTGAATTGGTCAGGAGAGATGTCGGCGGTGCCCGACGGAAAGTGTCCCTCATGGAGTTGCTCCTGCTGAAGGAGAAGTACGGAATGAGCATTCAGGCCCTGATCTATCGACTCAGCGATCTGAAGATCATTGGTACCAGCCAAGCGACAGCTCTCTGGAAGCAAATCAACGCCCGTGGATGGAAAAAGGAAGAACCAGGCGCCCTCAGTCCGGAAAAGCCGCAGTGGTCGCGGCGAGCAGCAGCTAGGGCCATCGCAGAAGGGACACTTACCTTGGATGAGGCCGAGGACATTCTCGGATTTAGGACTGGTGAGTCAAAGAAGGACGAACCCACCGAAAGGCGAGATTTGATGAAGCTGCCTATGGCAGAACGGAAGCGACTCTTGACACTCGATGCTGAACGGGCACGAGGCCATTACCTCCAGGATGACGAGTGGATATCACTTCTAGGTGGGGATCTTCTCCCCGATGAGTGAACCGCAACCAACTCGTGGACAGATTTGGTGGGTGGATTTCGATCCGACTCGGGGATCAGAAACACGCAAGACGAGACCGGCTGTCGTCGTGAGCACTGATGCCGTTTCAAGACTGCCCGTCAGGTTGGTTGTCCCGCTAACAGAGTGGAAAGAGAAGCACAGCGAGTACCTTTGGCGACTTGAGGTAGAGCCAAGTCAACTGAATGGACTCACAAAGAATTCGGCAGCCGACGCTTTGCAGATCCGGTGCGTCTCAATCGAAAGGTTCAAAGAACATATAGGTCGATTGGAAGCTGTCCTGATGGCAGAACTCTCCGCCGCAGTCGCGTTGGTAGTGGAGTACGAGTAGCCAGGCGCCACAGATTTCAAACGGGACAGTGATCTTTGCTTGTGCTGCTCGGCTCGACGACCTCGATCGGAGACTGTTCGAAGCCGTCATGAAAAGAATACAGGGGCGCCAACGTGATGGTCCAACTTCCTAAGTGCCTAAAGCCTGGCGCCACAGTTGCCCAATCGCCTTCTGGAATTCACCTTCAACCTGCTCAAAGGCCTTCTCTGAGGCGGGTCTAATACTTGGTGGGGGGGTTCCAATTCGAAATCAGTTTCAGAACCAAGGTCACGATGACACTGAGGATTCCGAGGGAAATACCGCCATAGAGGCCGAAGAGCACGCCATAGTTAAAGCCCGATTCTATGAAGTTCCCATCCCCAAGCATGCCCTTGACGGTGCCGAACAAAACCCCGGTGACGATTCCAAGAAAACCGCCTCCGAAACAGCCAATGAACCAGAGGGAGCCGGACTCGTTGGAACTCATGATGATTTTCTGGAGGGTGTCGCAAAGTGCGAGCGTTGTGTGGACCAAGTTGGTGTGTAGCTTGGGAAGTTCAAATCTGACTCCTCTCCAACCCATCCAGTGTTACTTCATCAACCGCACAATCGAATACCTGCGTCAGGGACAGTGGTTTCTTTGTCCCTCTCCAATCCATCCTACCACCCTTATGGTCTTTCCGAGCCAAAACCCGAGCGACCCACCTTCCCAGAACGACTCATCATCGGTGGATCCGGCTTCCTGGTTTCGCAAAAAGATTCCCGGAAAAGCAACGGTGCCAGGTTTTAGCGACTTACACTTGAGGTACTTCGAAAATTCGGGGCACGAGTAAACATTACTGTCCCTTATAAATTTTTCTGGAACGCCTCCGTGTCAGGCTTCCATATTTTCGTCTTTCGAGCCTCTACTGTCCCGCATCTCCTTCCAGGAGCCGCCTGAGGGACCGGTCCAACTTTTCAAGAACTGGTCGAGGAAGGGCCGCTCGACGTGGAGGTACTCGCTCACGGGAGGTCCTTTTCGAACACCGGCTCTCCCGCCCCCACGGCGCGTAATGGCACCGCCTCAACGCGGTCGCCCAGCGGGAATCGCTTTGATCCAGGATAGAGCACCGCAACACGGGCCAGGCCCAGGTCCTTCAGCGCGATCCGGATCGAAGGGGTCATTCGCGGCGCGTCGGTGCGCTTGCACTCCACCCCGAGGAAATGGCCTCCCCGCCGCACCACCAAATCAATCTCCGCCCCCTGGTGGGTGGCCCAAAAGAAAGCCTCATCATGATCCACTGCCATCAGGACCTGTTCGATCACGAAGCCTTCCCAAGAAGCGCCCACCTTGGGATGGGTCAGGAGCCCCTTGAGCGAATCGATCCCGAGGAGCTGGTGGAGAAGGCCACTGTCCCGTACGTATATCTTGGGGGCCTTGACCTGACGCTTGCGGATATTGACGAAATAGGGCTGGAGCTGCCGGATCATGAAGGCGTCGGTCAGGAGGTCCAGGTAACGGCGGGCGGTGGACTGGCCCACCCCGAGAGCCCGGGCCGGCTCCGCTGCATTCCAGGTTTGCCCGTGATAATGCGCCAGCATGGTCCAGAAGCGCAGCAGAGCCGCCGCCGGCACGCGGACGCCCCACTGGGGAAGATCGCGTTCCAACAGGGTCTGCACGAAGCTCTTTCTCCACGCGGCGCAGTCTGTCTCGGTGGGTGCAAGATACGAGAGCGGGAAACCGCCCCGGAGCCACAGCTCTTGCTCCGATTCCGCCCCGACCTCGCGCAGCGAAAAACCGCCGATCGTCACGCGCTCCATTCGCCCGGCGAGGCTCTCCGAGGTCTGCCGCATCAAATCGCCGGAGGCGCTTCCGAGAACGAGAAAGCGGGCGGGGCAGTCTTCCCGGTCGGCCAGAACACGCAGCAACGGGAAGAGGTCTGGACGCCGCTGCACCTCGTCGATGACCACCAGCCCCCGCAGCGGTCCGAGCGCAGTCATCGGCTCATCTAGCCGGGCCAGGCTGGAGGGGTCCTCCAGATCGAAATAGTTGATCGAATCCTCCGGGAGCAACTGCCGTGCCAGCGTCGTCTTGCCGCATTGCCGCGGTCCCGTCAGCACCACAACACGGCTGCGAGCCAGAGCGACCTTCAGACCCCTCAAGATGGATTCACGTGGAATCATGGTCATAGACTACCACGAAAATTCGCCAACACAAGAACGATTTTCATGGTAAGGCATCCGTGCCGGCCTTCCATACTTGCGTCTTTCGAGCCCCTACTGTCCCGAGTCTCCTTCCAGGAGCCGCCTGAGGGACCGGTCCAACTTCTCGTAGGCTTCCCGGAACGTCGGATCTTCCAGCCGCAGCTTCGTCCCCGCCCCGACCCATACGCTGACCTGCTGCGCCGTCCTCCCCATTTCCGCCGCCAGCAGTCCCGCCCGCATCCGTGCCAGCCTTCCATACAGCCACGAAAATCCTCGGCTTTCTACCCATACTCCAATCCCACCCTAACTCAAATCATATAAATGTGGAAGCCTGGCACGGATTCGGATGCGAGAGCGATCTTGGCGGGTGGCTCTCCAAAAGATAAAGGGACAAAACTCTTTCAAACAGATCTCTTCATCAGCTCAGGTACGCCTCATAGCCACCAATCCAGGCCTCGCACTTGGCGGCCTGCCGGCGTTTTCGCCACCAATGGTCCGTGCTGCGCCCGGAGATGGCGATTCTCACGACGCCAGGGCAGAATCCTCCCAAAGCCTTCCACATTTTCACGCTGTCCGGGCCTGTGTGGGTCAGAAGTGGACGGCGTGGCTTCGCTGCTCCCGCAGGGAGAGATGGACTCCGTCCAGTTGGGGTATTGGATTCTTCCTCCTCAGGTATCGGCCATCCTCCCTCATGCGCCCAATCTCTGAGCGAATGAACTCCTCGCTCCCTACGGCCACTCCCTCGGCCCAGTACCGCAACCGCTTGAGGTACATCCCTCGAGCCTTGAATCCCCGGGTGATCTCTTTTTCCAGAATTTCCTGCGGGATGGCTGCCTGCCCCGCCTTCGTCGGAATGCTTCCCCGGTAATAGAGAAGCTGACGAAACTCCACCAGGGCCTTTTTCTTCGTCCGCTGATCAACGAACTGGCTCAAAGGAGCCAACCAGTCGTCCTTCCCTGTTTCCCGCAGGAAGATCGAGGATCCCGTCCAGTCCTCCGGTCGTTCGACCAGGCTGGCCCGCACCGGATTGAGTTCGAAGTAGAGCATGCAGTCCAGCACCGCCTGGGTGTCGCCGAGGAGAGTCGACTTGAATCGATCAGCCCAGAAACGGCCTCGTCTTCGATAGTTACGGTTGTACCAGCGGGCAAAGGCCGCCTGGATATTCCTCATGTATTCCGAAACATCGAAGAGCCTCCGACGATAGTGCTCCCACTGTTCATCATCCCAACTCTCGATTTCGTCCTGTGATTTCAAACTGGGATACATCAGCTTCGATCGCTCGCGAAGAATCTCCAGGCTGACAGCTTCTTCAGGCTCGAAGTGGGTCACGAGGTGGTAGTGATTGCCCATGACCGAAAAGGCCGCCACCTGGCAGAAGTAAATCCGGCTGTAGTGTTCAATGATCTCCAGCAGGCGCCGTGCCGGGGCCGCAGCGGAGAGGGGATACTCCCCGGCATGGCCGGCGATTCGGCTGTGAATGTGATACCACGTGCCAAGTTCCATCTCCTTCATTCGCGCTGTTCGAGGCATCGTGAACCTCCTTTTGGATCTCACCAATCAAGAATATCGGAAACGGAAGGAAATTACGAGTAAACATTACTGTCCCTTTTAAATTTTTGCCGAGTGGGGTGAAGTCTTCCCCAACGCCACCTGCGTCGTCACCATGTATTGAGCCAGCTGGAACGTGACGTCACGGATTTTGATATAAGAGGTCGAGAGGAGGCGTTTTATGGACCAGAAGAAACGGCGAAGGAAGTTTGGAGCGGAGGAGAAGGCGGTTATTTTGAGGAAACACCTGCAGGACAAGGTGCCCGTTTCGGACCTTTGCGACGAATACAAGAT
>JANTFG010000060.1 GCA_024763555.1 Thermoanaerobaculales bacterium | reverse complement strand
CAGCAGGTGCCGCCGGACTGGCTCCTGACCCCGCTGACATAGTTCTGGCCTGAGACGTCGCGCAGATCAAAATGGGAAGGCAGTTGCGCCGAGGCCGTGATGGCCGCGAAAAGGATGACTGAGAAAAATACCGGCGTCGAATTTCTGTTGCTCATGGAAGAGATCCTAGCATGCTCCCACCCGGCCACAAGAGCCGCGAGACCTGAGGCGGCTCAAGGCATCAGGAAGGGTTACACTCAGGTGCGATGAGATCGGAGCCCCCTGCTTTCGACACGACACTCTCTCATTACGAGGAGAATGCGGATGAGTTTGTTGAAAGCACCGTCGATGTCGACATGGGCCCTCTCTACGAGCGTTTTCTGCCCCTGATACCCTCCGGGGGGCACATCCTCGATGCCGGCTGCGGCTCGGGCAGGGATTCCCTGGCCTTTCTCAAGGCGGGTTTCCGGGTCACGGCCTTTGATGCCTCGGAAGCACTCGCTGAAAGGGCCGGGCGGCTGATCGCTCAGGCGGTTGAGGTCGCAACTTTCCAGAGTTTTCATTCGGATGACCTTTTCGACGGGGTCTGGGCCTGCGCGTCCCTGCTGCACGTGCCTCTCGACCGGCTTTCGATCGCCCTCGGAAGACTCACAGCCTGCACCCGGATGGGAGGCGTGATCTACATGAGTTTCAAGCTGGGTTCGGGGGAGCGCGTTTTCAAAGGCCGCTTCTTCACGGACATGAACGCGGAGGGGCTCACCGCCCTTCTCAAGACTCTTCCGGAACTTCGCCTGAAAGAAACCTGGATCACCGGCGACCGGCGTCCCGGGAGAGAAAACGAAGGCTGGTTCAACGCCATCCTGGTGAAGGTCGACTCCCGAAGCTCCCGTTGACCAGCCTCGGGAAAGTAAAGGCCCGCCCTTCGTGATTTTCCAGTACACTGCATCCATGGATAGTATCGAGCAGGGTTCGGTTGTTATCATCCACTGCCGGGAACCCCGGGAGAAACTCTGGGGCATGCTGCTTCGTCTCGACGGCGTCGGCGTGGTCCTCCGGGGTATGGACCTCGGCAGTGTCGAGGACTGGCTGCGCCAGGAAATTCGGGGCGAAGAACAACTCCTGGTGCCCTCGACCTTCTTCCTTCCCATGCACCGCGTCCAGAGAATGGACCTCGATGAAGACCAGGGTCCGCTCAAGGCCATTGAAGGGCGCTTCGCCCGGCAGTGCGGGCGATCCCTCGCAGAGGCCCTGGAGGAATGATGCGCCGCCTCCTCTTCATTCTGCTGCTTGTCGGCGGCAGCGCCCTGGCCTGGGCCCAATATTCCGGCCAGCTCCGCGTCGATGCCGTCGTTCTCCCGGTCTCCGTCCTCGACGAGCACGGGCGCGCCATCACCGGACTCAAGGCCGGTGATTTTCAGCTCAGTGTCGACAGTTTCAAGGTCCCCATCCGGGATATCAGTGCGGAATCCGATCTGCCCTTTTCTCTGGCCTTCATTCTCGACACCTCGGGATCCATGGGTGGTCGAAAGCTGAAGGCCTGTCAGCATCTCATCCGGGCCTTCCTCAGCAAACGGCGGCAGGAGGATGAACTGGCACTCTGGACCTTTTCGGATGACCGCGTCCTGGAGAAATTTCCCTTCGGGATGAGCTGGTACCTGCTGCCACGGGTCCTGGAAGGCCTGCGCCCCTGGAGTACGACGGCACTGTATGACGTCATCCAGCGGGTTCCTGATATCGTCGACGGCGCCCGCCATCCGCGCAAGGCCGCGATTCTCCTGACGGACGGCGTGGACAATGCCTCCGCCTTGAGCGCCGATGAGGCCCGGGAGATGGCCGAAAAACTCAGAACACCCATCTACGTCCTGGGAGTCGAACCGCCGCCGGTTCCCGAAAACAGGGAAGGCCCCTCCTACGAGGATATTCTCCGGCTCATCGCCGAGGCGTCCGGGGGCTCCTATCGGCGGATTCCACGCCTGGAACAGATGCCCGAAGTCACCCGGCAGCTGATTATGGAGCTTTCCAGCCGCTATATCCTCTCATTCGAAACCTCGGGTGTCGGCGAGAGAAAATGGCGGCCCCTGAAGGTCCGGGTCAAGGGCTACCACGCCATCACCCGGAAGGGCTATATCGGCACCCTGCCCTGAGGGCTCAGCTGTCCAGCAGGTCTCTGCCTGCCTTCCAGAGACGCGCATAGAGACCGCCTGTATCCAGCAATTCCTGATGCCCTCCGCGCTCGACGTTGCGACCCTGATCCAGCACGAAAATCTCATCGTAACGCTCCATCTTCTCCAGACGGTGGGTGACGTGGATGAGGCTTCGTGTGCCCACATGCTCGAAGAGTGAGTCCATCAGCTCCGCCGAGGTGCCGCGGTCGAGATGCGCGGTGACTTCGTCCAGGAGAAAGACGCGAGGATCCTGAAGCAGGAGTCGCGCCAGGGCGAGGCGACGACGCTGGCCCCCGGAAAGCTGGAGTCCGCCGGTGCCGATCCAGGTCTCGAGACCGGCGGGCAGAGCCCGGATCTCCTCGAGGATCCGGGCCTTCCGGCAGGCATCCTCCAGGGCTTCGTTTCCTGCCCCGGGCTGCGCCATGCGAAGATTCTCCGCGACTGTCCCGGTGAAGAGCTGCGTCTGCTGCGAGAGAAGTCCGAGACTGCGCCGGAGTTCATCCGCTTTCAGTCTGCGGATATCCACACCGTCGTAGAGGATGTGCCCCGAAGTGGGGTCATTAAAGCGCAGGAGGAGGTGCAGCAGGGTGCTTTTGCCCGAGCCCGAAGCGCCGGTCAGCGCGATTCGGGCGCCGGGAGAAATTTCAAGATCGATGTCCGACAGCGCGGTTTTCTCTTCGGTCTCGTAGCGAAAATTCACGCCCTCGAGGCGAATCCTGGGCGAGGTTTCGGGTGTTGCCGGAAGAGGCCGAGGATGCGGGTCCTCAATGATCGGGGGTGGCTCATCCAGCAGCGCAAAGATCTTCGAAGCGGTCTGAAGCTGGTGACGCAACTGCCGGGCCGCCTGGGGCAGGGCGGAGCTGCCCTCGAAGGAAGCCATCACGACCAGAGCCAGGGCCGCCAGCGTCGGGCCCGCGACCAGGCCCTGTTCAAGCAATGGAATACCGACCAGCAGGATCAGCCAGACGGCACCATGCTGCAGCAGCAGATTAAGGCCCGTGCCGAGCGCATCCCGCAGGGCCGAGACCCGCTCGATTTTCTCGAGTTCCCGCGAGTGATCGAGGTAGCTTGAGGCCCGTTTTTCGAGGGCGGAGGCGAGCTTGAATTCTCCGGCGTGGGTCAGCATCTCCACAAGCTCGCGGCTGAGTGTGCGCTTCAGCCCCTCCGACCGGGCGGCCTCCAGTTCCTCCATTCTCCAGGAGAGCATCGGCAGAAAGAGGAGGGAAAGGCCATAACAGAGGGTGAAGATGAGGGCGATTCTGAGGGAAAACAGTGCGAGATACAGGCTGACGCCGAGGCCGATGAGGCAGCCGACGACGGGAGGGCCGAGGCTGCGGATCAAGAGGTTCTGGAGGCTCTCGATGCCGCTGAGGGCCTCGTTGAGCAACTCGCCCCCGGAGTGGCGTATGAAGATGGCGGGCGCCAGTTTTTCCAGCTGTTTCATGAAGTGAAGGCGGATTTCCGCGAGAACCCGAAAACTGAGATCGTGGGAAAAGAGCCGTTCGCAATAGCGGAAGACACCCCGGGAAATGCCGAAGAAGCGAACGCCGACGATGGCGACCTGGAGTTCGGCGATCGAAGGGTGGAGGGCCGCTGCCGCGATGAGCCAGGCTGCCGCTCCCAGAAGGCCGATCGAGGACACAATGGTCGCCGTCCCCAGCAGAATGGCCGCCACGACCTTCCACAGCAGGGGTCGAAGCAGGCGCAGCAGACGGAGCAGCATCTTCATCCGACGGTCCCGCCTCTCTCAGGGAGATGTTTCAAGGGTCCCGCGAGGAGTTCTTCCGGCCGGCCCCGATGCTTGATGCGGCCCTCTTCGAGATAGACCATTTCGTCGGCCCGGCGAAGAGTCTCGATGCGATGGGCGATGATCAGCGCCGAACGATGCTCGAGGAGCCTGCCGGTGGTTTCAGAGAGCGCTTCGAGGGTCGGCGGGTCCAGCCCCTCGCCGGGTTCATCGAGGATGAGAATGGGCGTTTCACGAAGGAAAGCCCGAGCCAGGGAGATGCGATGGGCCTGTCCGCCGGAAAGACGGGCGCCGTCGTCTCCCAGTGGCGTCTGCCAGCCCTGAGGAAGGCCCTCGATGAAGTCGAGGATCAGAGCCGATGCCGCCGCCCCCTCGAGCTGGCGGGTGGTGGCGGTGGGGCGGGCGATACGGAGATTCTCTTCGATGCTCCCTGAGATCAGAGAAGCCTCCTGGCCGACCCAGCTCATCCGGGACCACCAGTCCTCCAGCGGAATCTCCTCTGCGGGAATGCCATCCGCCAGGAGTCGGCCGGCTGAAGGCTCGAGGAAGCGGAGCAGAACCCTGGCCAGGGTGGTCTTGCCTCCCCCGGAGGGCCCGGCCAGAGCGATGATTTTGCCGGGTTCTAAGATGAGATCGATGTCATGAAGCACCGGGCTCAGCTCTTCTGATTCCCGACGCTGATAGGCGGCGGAAATACCCCGGCATTCTATGCAGGGATGTTCCGGCATGGCCCGCTGATTGCCTGCCGGTCGCGGCTCCTCGGGAATCTCAAGGAGGGCATGGAGACGCTCGGCGGCCGCCACACCCTCGATGCCCGCATGGAAGCGTTGACCCAGCAGGCGGAGGGGCAGGTAGAACTCCGGAGCAAGGAGCACGATGAGAAAGGCATCCCGAAATACCATGTGACCGTAGAGCAGGCGCAGACCGACCTCGACGGCGACCACGGCAGTGGAGATGGTGGAGAGCAGTTCCAGAGCCAGGGCCGAGAGGAATGCCTGGCGCAGCACTTCCATCGTCGTGTGTCGCAGATCCGCGCTGATGCGGCGGATACTCTCGACATAGTCCCGGCTCCGGCCGAGGAGTTTGAGGGTCCCCAGGCCCTGGATGATATCGAGGAAGCGGCCACCCATTCTCCGAAGCGCCTTAAATCGCTGTTTCGCCTTTTTTTCCGCCGACTGCCCGATGAGCACCATGAAGAGGGGGATCAGGGGCGCCGTCAGCAGGAGAATTCCAGCTGAGAGAAGGTCGCGTGGAAAGACGAAGAGCACTACCGTCAGGGGCACGACGGCGGAGAGAAGCACCTGGGGAAGATAGTCGCCGAACCACGCCCGAAGGGCCTCGATGCCCTCGCTGAGCCCTGCCTGAATCTCCCCGGCCTGTTCCTTTTCAAGCTGCAGCGGCGAAAGCCGGGAGAGGTGGTGGATGAGTTTCTCCTTGATCTCTTCAGTCAACCCGAGGGCGAGACGGCGGCTGGAGTAACGCTCGGCCCCGGCTGATAATGCACGCAGGAAGAGGACGAGCAGCAGGAGGAAGAGGGGACGGTGCAGATCCCCCCGGGAAAGATGCCGGAGAAAGGCCCCGTCGATGATTTCGGCGAGGAGAAAGGCCTGGACGACGGTCGCCACGCCGGCCGTAAAGCCCAGGAAGACCGTCAGGTAAAGCCCGCCTCTGCTCCGGGCTGTCCTGAAAAGGCGGGGGTGCATGAACTGCATGATGAGAGTGTACCTGTTTTGAGGACCGAGTCGTGTAGGATGGCCCCCAGGAGGGAACTCGGGATGAGCATCGTGATTCGAGCGGCAGGGAAGAGAGACCTCGGCCTGATCCTGAACTTCATCAGGGGACTGGCGGAGTACGAGAAGCTCGCGCATGAGTGCATCGCGACCGAGGAGGCTTTGAGCGCGACCCTCTTCGGGCCGAAACCGGCCGCAGAAGTCCTCATTGCCGAGATCGATGAGAAGCCCGTTGGTTTTTCACTCTTCTTCACAAGCTATTCAACCTTCCTCGCCAAACCGGGAATCTGGCTTGAAGATCTGTTCGTGCTGCCGGAGTATCGAGGCCGGGGCGCCGGAAAAGCGTTGCTGGCCCGACTTGCAGCCCTGGTCAGGGAGCGGGACTGGGGGCGCCTGGAGTGGGTGGTCCTCGACTGGAATCAGCCGGCGATCGATTTTTACCGCAGTCTCGGCGCCGAGCCCCAGGAGGAATGGACGACCTGGAGAATCACAGGCGAGCCATTAGCCCGGATGGCCGAGGGAGCCTCCGCCGCGGACTGAAGCCGGTCTATTGCCTGAAAGCTCGCTCAGCCGGGTTTCTGAGGGAACAGAGCTCATCCGGAAGGAAGAATCTGCAGCGGCTTCGGAAATCGAGCTATGATGGCTGCTGGAGGCGTGATGCGTTGTGTGAGTCTTGAATCAACCGAAGTCGGCGTCGTGATCAATGGGAGAGTCATTCCCTCAAGCCGAGTCGAAGGCGTCTGGCCGCTGAGCATGCTGGAGTTGATCGAGGCAGGGGAGGAAAAGCTTCGCTTTTTCTGGAAGGCGGCCGAGGCCCTGGCCCTGCGCCGGCCCGATGACTTCGGCCTGCTGGAAGACACGCCCCTTGGTCCACCCCTCCCGAATCCTCCGCGCAATATCATCTGCGTCGGGAAGAACTACCGGGAGCACGTCAACGAGATCAAAGCCACGGCCATCGGCGCCGGGGGCATGCCCGACCGGCCGATCTTCTTCACCAAGGCCACAACCGCCCTGATTGGACCCGATCAGGAGATTCCCGCCCATGCTGATCTCACCGAAAAGCTGGACTACGAGGGTGAGATCGCCGTCATCATCGGCCGGGGCGGTCGAGGAATTTCAAAGGAGAAGGCCTGGGATCACGTCTTCGGGATCTCGGCAATCAACGATATCTCCGCCCGGGATCTCCAGGTTGCCCATCGCCAGTGGTTTCTCGGCAAGAGCCTGGACGGCGCCGCACCGATGGGCCCGACGATCCTTCACGTCTCGGCCCTGCCGCCCGCGGAGGAGATCCGCCTGGAGACCCGCGTCAACGGCGAGATCCGCCAGCAGGGGAATCTCTCTCAGCTGATCTTCGATATCCCGACCCTGATCGAGATCCTCTCGGCGGGAATGCGCCTGCTGCCCGGGGACATCATTGCGACGGGAACGCCCAGGGGCGTCGGCGCCGGATTCGATCCCCCACGCTTTCTCAGCCCGGGTGATCTGGTCGAAATCGAGCTCAGCGGCGTCGGCTGTCTGAAAAACCGCGTCAGTTCGAGCTGACCGGCACGATGATGACGGTGGCCTCGACGCGGTGTCGGAGGGCGTCGGCCGTCGTACCGTGCAGGATGTCTCCCAGACCTCGATGACCATGGGCGCCGAGGATGACCGCATCGGCGCCCATCTCCGAAATCAGGCGGCTCAGTTCCTGAACCGGCCGCCCGACACCGAGTTCGGATGAGGCTCGTGCCCCGGCGGCCTCCAGGGCGGCGACGAGGCCGCTCAGGCGGCGGGAATCTTCCTGAATCTCCGAATCGTCGGCATCGGCGCCCATGATCTGGGCGACGGGAGATTCCACGACGTGGAAGAGGCGGATCTCCGAATCCGGATCTCCGGCAGCCAGGCGCAGGGCCTCGTTGAGTAGCCGTTCTTCCGAGCCGGTGAAATCCAGGGCGACCGCAATCCGGGAGTAGGCTTCGGGCGCTTCAAGCTGAAACTCGAGTTTCTCATCCATGGCAGGATGAATACTGGCAGGCTGCGGCGCCTTTTTCAATGCGAAGATACGATCGATCCACGGTTTGAAGCTGACGTACACGAGAAGCAGGAGGGCCACCACACCGAGGGGGAAAACCAGGCCGCGGATGAGCCAGGCCGAGGCCCCCTCGTGAATCCAGCGGGTTGTCTCGGAGATGACCAGCTGGATGTTGAGCGCGACGATGATGCCGGCAACCAGCCATGCCAGGATCTGGACCCAGCGCTTGATCGTGAAAACGCCCATGCCTTTGCGGTCGGCCACCATGTGAATCAGGGGAATGACGGCGAAGGGCAGCTGCAGGGAGAGAACGACCTGAGAGAGCACCAGGAGGGAACCGGTCGAGTCCTCCCCGAAATAGAGAATGACGAAGAGGGCGGGAAGGACGGCCAGAACCCGGGTGATCATGCGCCGCAGCCAGGGACGGATCCGCAGGTTGAGGTATCCCTCCATGATGATCTGCCCGGCAAGTGTGCCGGTAATCGTCGAACTCTGACCCGAAGCCAGCAGGGCGATGGCGAAGGCGATCGGCGCAATCGCGGCGCCGACGATGGGTTCGAGGAGGCGATGGGCATCCTGGATCTCCGCAACGCCGTGGTGGCCGCTGCGGTAGAAGACAGCCGCCGCCATCACCAGGATGGCCGCATTGACCAGGAAGGCCAGGTTGAGTGCGACGGTGGAATCGATGGTATTGAGCCTGATGGAAGCTGCAATGTCCTTTCGGCTGCGCCCGGTTCGGCGGGTCTGCACCAGGGAGGAGTGCAGGTAGAGATTATGCGGCATGACCGTCGCGCCGAGAATGCCGATCGCGATATAGAGTGCGGTTGCATCAGGAAGCGAAGGGATAAAACCGTGCACGAGGCCGACCCAGTCCGGGCGGGCCAGGAAGATCTCGATCAGAAAGGCCAGACCGATGGTGCCGACGAAGGAGAGGATCAGAGCTTCGAGTTTGCGGACGCCGAAACTGGAGAGGGTCAGCAGGAGCAATACGTCGAAGGTCGTGATGATGACGCCCCAGAGCAGGGGAATGCCGAAGAGGAGCTGGAAGGCGATCGCCGAGCCGATGACCTCGGCAAGATCGGTGGCCGTGATCGCCAGTTCCGCCAGAAGATAGAGCGGCAGGTTGACCCAGGGCGGATAGTGCTCCCGGCAGGCCTGGGCCAGATCCTTCCGGCGGACGATTCCCAGTCGGGCAGCCATGGCCTGCAGCAGCATGGCCATCAGATTGGACATCAGGAGCACCCAGATCAGGGTGTAGTTGTAGCGGCTGCCTCCTGCGAGATCGGTGGCCCAGTTTCCCGGGTCCATGTAGCCGACCGAGACCAGGAGGGCCGGACCCGCGACCAGCCACCAGCGTCGGAAGAAGGTGGCCTTTTCGGGCACGGAAACGCTTTCGTGGATTTCAGCCAGGGATCTATGTTCCTTCATCGCTGACACCCGGACTCCTTCCGACTTGAGGCGTCTTCAGGATAGCATTCCCGGATCCCCCATGGGAGGCTTTTTCCGGCCGCTCAGCCTCCAGGTGGGCTGAACCGGGCATGGAGAGCCCTCCAGATTCCTCTCATGAATCTCTCCCTGAGATCGATCTCGTGAAAACACCGGCCTCTCCCGGATCTTCAACAAAACCCAGGCGTTTGAGGTATTTCCGGTGAAGAGGGTGCCACGTCCGCGCCTGGAAGGTATCAAAACCGTCGAATTCCCCGGCGTGTCCGCTAAAAAGGAAATGGGCGTTCCGGAAGTCGCGGAATCCGGGCACGACGTAGTCGATCAAAATCTCGGCCACACCCTTCCCGGCGTCTCTCCAGATGAAGACTCCCACCGGATTGAGGTTCCGCAGGATGAGGCGGGCTCTCGGTTCTTCGATCCTCTCAAGGTCGAAATCGGGGAAAAACTTCCGGATATCCTCCCTCCAGAAACTCAGGAATTCACGGAGAAAACCGGAATCGGCTCGGGCCGCGAAAAAGGAAAACGCATCATGTCGCCGGGAGAGCTTCCAGAGAAAGACGAGATTGACGACGACAATGAAGGCGTTGACTGCGAAAACCGGCCAGGAGGAGATGAGAACTCCGTAGACTGCGAAAACCATGGCGCCCGCTAAGTTGATGATTCGCAGACGCCGGACATTCGACATCAGGAGGGAAAGGGCCACCAGCACCGAGGCCAGGTATCCGATGAATTCAACGATCATGAGTACTCCCGGAGCTGGATGTGGACTATGGGGCTCAGGGCCGATTCCACCTGAAGCTGAGGATCCGCTCACAACCACCGGCATCGCGGATCCGGTTCGGATCCTGATAACCCAGATCCAGGCCCATTTCTTCCACGGCCCCGGCCTGCCCCTCGGCGAGTTCCAGGAAAATAGCGGCGCCCGGCCTCAGGATCCTCGGAAGATCCTCCATCAGAATCCGGACGAGACCCAACCCGTCTTCGCCTCCATCCAGGGCCATCCGGGGTTCACGCTGAACCTCGACCGGAAGACCCTCAATCCATGAACTCGGCAGATAGGGGAGATTGGCGAGAACGAGATCAAAGGAAGCCCCGAGGGCGGTACTAAGATTGCCCCGGAGAAAGTGAATTCGGCAGCCGTGTCTATTCGCGTTCGCCAGGGCGATCTCCAGCGCCGGCATGGAGAGATCCACGGCGACGACCTCAAGGTTTTTCCGCTCGGTCTTCATCGTGATGCCCAGGCATCCCGAGCCGCAGCCGACGTCGAGCACGCGGGCGCCCGAGGGCAGATCAAGACCCAGGGCCGCTTCAATCATCAGCTCCGTCTCCGGCCGTGGAATCAGGACATCGTCCGAGACTTGGAATGTGCGCCCGAAAAAGAAACAACACCCGAGGATATGCTCCGCCGCCTCCCCGCGCTCACGGCGTTCCACCCAGCCTTCAAAACGCTGCACCTGGGATTCACTCAGCTTCGCCTCGGTATGGGCCCGGATCCAGATCTCGCTCTGCTCCAGCATCCCGGCCAGGAGAAGGATGGCTTCCCGGTCGGGAGAGGGAATTCCCGGACGCACCGTGAGTTTCAACCGGGCCCGGGCAAGAGCCTGGTCGATCCTCATTTAGTTGTCCACTTCTTCCTTCAGGCGCCGGGCCTGTACCTCCTCGATCAGGGGGTCAAGCACGAGATCAAGTTCTCCATCGAGAATATTCTGCAGGCGGTGAACGGTCAGGCCGATTCGATGGTCGGTGACGCGGCCCTGGGGAAAATTATAGGTCCGGATCTTCTCCGAACGATCCCCGGAGCCGATCTGGCTTCGCCGTTTGGCAGCCCGCTCAGCATCCCTTTCGGCTTCCTGAATCTCGAAGAGTCGTGCCTTGAGGACCCGCAGCGCTTTGGCGCGATTCTGGATCTGACTCTTCTCATCCTGGCAGGAAACCACGAGCCCCGTCGGAAGGTGGGTGATTCGGATTGCCGAATAGGTGGTATTGACGCTCTGGCCGCCGGGTCCGGAAGAACAGAACCGGTCGATTCGCAGGTCCTTCTCCTCGATTTCCACCTCGATCTCTTCAGCCTCCGGCATGACCGCCACAGTGGCGGCGGAGGTATGGATTCGGCCCGAAGATTCCGTGGCCGGAACCCGCTGGACCCGGTGTACGCCGGACTCGAACTTGAGGCGGGACCAGACCCTCTTGCCCTCGATCAGTGCGACCGCCTTGTTGATGCCTCCCAGCCCGGTGTCGGAAACATCCGTCAGGGAGAGTTTCCAGCCGTGGCTTTCGGCATAGCGGGTATACATCCGAAGCAGTTCGGCGGCAAAGAGAGAGGCTTCTTCTCCGCCGGTTCCCGCGCGGACTTCGAGAATGACGCCGCGCTGATCGGCAGGGTCTTCGGGGAGCAGGAGAAGTTTGAGCTGTTTTTCCAACTCATCCTTGTTCTGCTGCAGCTCCTCGACCTCGGCCTCGGCCATCTCTTTCATCTCGGGATCATCAGTTTCTGCGACGATCTCCATGGCCCCTTCGAGGTCTCGTGACACGGCCTGAAAGCGATGAAAGGTATCGACCACAGGCTGCGTCTCCGCGAGTTTCTGGGCGATCTCACGACTCTTCGTCGGATCGACGGCGATCTCCGGATCTGCCTGCTTCAGGCGAAGCTCCTCGGCCCGACGGACAATTTCTTCCACTCGCTCGAGCATCTCTGACCTCTCGTCCTGGATACGACAAAACCCGCGAAGACCGGAGTCCACGCGGGTTCACATGGCCGCCCTCAAGGCGACCGACTGAATCTACTGAGCCTTCTTGCCGTAGCGCCGTTCGAAACGCTCAACCATACCGGCCGTATCCACCAGCTTCTGTTTACCGGTGAAGAAGGGATGGCAGGCACTGCAGATTTCGAGGCGAAGCTCTTTCTTCGTCGACCTTGTCGTGAAGGTATTGCCGCAGGCACAGCGGACTTCCACTTCGTGATATTCGGGATGAATTCCTGGCTTCATAACACACCTCCCCTCAGTCTCTGGGACCGAGGACCCCGGATTCTACACCTGAAATCACCGGGACGCAAGTTCTCACAAAAAATACTCCCTCATCGTCGCGCCCCCGCTCATTCCATCAGCCTACGAGACCCCACCCACCCAACACAGAGCAGCGAAGGAAGAGAAGCCGGCTGAGTGCTGGAGTTCCGGTCTGCTCCGGGGCCTCGGAGAGGAAAGACTCGGTGAAACCGGATTTCTTCGGAGACGAAGCCGATCGTTTCGACGATCCTGGACCTTCATTCGTTGGTTTTATCCCCCGATTCGCCCCGGATGAAGTTTTCCCTGAGGACAGATGACCAGATGGGCAGGAATGACCCTGACGATCTGCTCGTAACCACAGCAAAAAGTCGAGCTGGAAATCATATTTGTATTATGGCAAATCTGAAGGTAGACTTCATAAATGGCATGTCTTGTTCCCCGTCTCATCAAGGACCGTGTGTTGGAGAAGCTCCGTGAGAATCCCGTCGTGGCATTGCTTGGACCGAGGCAATGCGGCAAGACAACGCTGGCGATGAACATCCTGGAGATGATCTCACCGGCCATTCGTCTTGATCTCGAGAAGCCATCCCACCGGGCAATGTTGACAGATGCAGAGGCCTATTTCGATCTGCATCGGGACAGCCTCGTGTGTCTTGACGAGATCCAGCGCTCGCCTGAGCTTTTTCCGGTTCTCCGATCGCTTGTCGATGAAAGGGGCGGGAACGGGCAGTTCCTCATTCTCGGCTCGGCCTCTCCGGAGCTTCTCCGGCAAAGCTCCGAAAGCCTGGCGGGCCGAATTGCCTTCGTAGAGCTTCGACCCTTCCTCCTTCCGGAGGTGGAGGGGCGGACACACCGGGTACTCGAGCGACTCTGGCTCCGTGGCGGTTTTCCCCGGAGTTTCCTGGCCCGGAGTGATCGCTTGAGCCTCGAGTGGAGGCAGGACTTTATCACAACCTTCGTCGAGCGGGATCTCAGGCTTTACGTCCCCCGCCTCGCCCCGGATCGTCTTGCCACCTTCTGGACAATGTGCGCCCATGAGCACGGACAGATTCTCAACGCCTCAAGGCTGGGAGCTGCGCTGGGCGTCAGCGGGCACGTGATCCGGAGTTACCTCGAGCTGCTGGAGCGGACTTTCATGCTGAGGCTCCTGCCGCCTCTGGCGGCAAATCTGGGCAAGCGACTCATTCGCTCTCCCCGTCTGTTCCTGCGGGACCCGGGAATTCTCCATGCCCTGCTTCGGATCAGATCTGCTGACGATCTCTTTGCTCATCCGGTTCGAGGCGCCTCGTGGGAGGGTCTTGTCATCGAGCACGCCTTGGCAATCTTCGAGAACTGGCGGGGAAGCTTCTATCGGACGCGTTCCGGTGCGGAACTGGATCTGGTACTTGAGGACGGGAGCCACAGGCTTGCCATCGAGGCCAAGGTTTCCACCGCACCGAAACCCACACGAGGTTTCTGGTCAGCGCTTGAGGATCTCGAGATCAGCGAAGCTTACGTGGTGGCGCCGGTTCAGGAGCCCTATCCGCTTGGCCACGGTGTCGCGGTCCTGCCGCTCGCCGAGTTCATTGACTGGGCAACTCAGATCGCCGGGGGAAAACCGCATCCCGCGACCGGAATCTGAATGACCGACCGGCGGAACCTGCCGGACGAAGCTCCGTCCTGGTTTCGGGCCTCGAGCTAAAAAGGCTCGGTGAAGCCGGATTTCTTGGGAGGCGGAGTCGATCATTTCGGGGACCCCGGGCCTTCATTCCTCGGTGTTCTCCCCGCAAAACCCCCGGATGGAGTTTTTGCGGGGGACAACCGATTCAAGATGGAGGTTAGAAGATCCACCAAGGCCGGATCTGAATAGCGTTCTGACCGTAGCATTCCTGGCCCCCATGGACCAGCGCCCCACTTTCCGAGTGATTTCCTGGCAGCTGGAGCCACCACCGAAGGGTCTGCGTCGCGTCCGATGCCACCGTACGACCCGATTTCACTTCAATAGGCAACAGTTCGGAACCCAAGTCAAGAATGATGTCGATCTCCCGACCACGAGAATCGCGCCACGTATAAATTGGTGGCTCAAGACCGCGATTGGTGAACGCCTTCATCAGTTCAGCAACAATGAATGACTCAAAGATTGCGCCGCGGAGTGGGTGTGAGCGGAGCATCTCTGGCGAAGAGATACCGAGCAAGTGGCAGGTCAGGCCGCTGTCAAGCATGTGAATTTTCGGCCGGCGTCGCAGGCGTTTGCGATAGTTGGCCGCGTGCACTGGGGTCCGAGTTATGATGAATCCCACCTCGAGGGCGCCCAACCATTGCCGAGCCGTGGGCTGGCTGATACCCGCATCACCGGCAAGCGCCGAGAGATTGAGCTCGCAGGCAGTCCTGGCGGCCACGAGCCGAAGAAAACGGTCGAAAGCCTCAAGATCCATTACTCGGAGCACCTCTCGAAGGTCTCGTTCTACGTAGGTGCGCCGGTAGTCGGCAAGCCACCTCGTCGGATCGATGTCGCGGCCATGAAGGCGTGGGTACATTCCTCTGAACACGAACGGCCAGAGGTCCTCGAATACCGGCGCCTCAGCCATGCCGGCTAGGCCCAATCTTTCGGGTTCCAGTGGCGAGCGCCCGAGGACCTCTGCCACCGACAGGGGAAGCAAGGTCAAAAGACGTGTGCGCCCCGCAAGGGTCTGGGCAACCGAGTCCATCAGCAGGAGGTTGTGTGATCCGGTGAGCACGAATTGGCCGGGAGTAGGATCTTCATCGACTGCAACCTGAATCCACGACATCAACTCTGGCAGACGTTGCACCTCATCCAGAATCACCTGACCGTCAAGCTCCGCCAGGAAACCGGCAGGATCGGCTGCGATTCGCTGCCGAAGGTCTGGCCGTTCGAGGTTGACGTATCGGGCTCTTGGGAGCACAGATCGTACAAGGGTAGTTTTCCCGGATTGACGCGGGCCGATCAACGTCACAACCGGCATCGTTTTCATTGAAGCGTGAAGCTCTTGTTCCAGGTGCCGAGAGATCATGACTTCATTGTAACTAAAATTTGTGCTCATTTCAAGATTTGTTTTTGAAATTAGAGCAGAAGAGGCTCAAGGCAGCCATGAGAGAGGTCGGCTTCATCGAAGACGGCGAAGGTCTCATCGGGGATCTCGGGTTCGGTGAGCAGGTCGATCGCCGGCGGTTCGGGCTCGAAAGCGACGGTCACGGCGCTCGGCATCGTCCGGGTCGCCTCGGCAACCGGAGCCAAGCCGAGGAGCCCGACGCCAACGCCCAGCACAACCGCCCAAACGAGCGGGGATCGTCTTACCCAGGATTCTGGAGTCTTCATGCCCTCATTCTACCGGCTCCAGATCCGGGCAGTAGAAGAAGACTGTCCTCTATAGTTTTTTGCCTCAGGGGACAGACAGGCAGACTGCTGATCATCACAAGGACGGGAAGGGCCGTCCTGGCACGGATGGCACGGATGTCGCCGCTGGGAGACTCGGTGGGGCGAGATTTCTTCCCGGGCGACAGGGATCATTCCGAGGATTCCGGGCTTTCATTCGTTGGTTTTGTCGCCCGAATCGCCCCGGAGGGGGTTCTTGCGGGGGACAGCTGGTGTAACTCAGATAGCAACAAAGGTGGCCGGCCCCGTGCCGGCCGGAAGCCAGCAAGGCCGCAGGCCTTTCCTTTATTCCCTCCCTCTGGGATGGTCGGAAAGATGAGTGCCCCTTCCTCGATTTGAACAGGACCGGAATCGGATTCGCGGGCAGACCCGGGCGGAGGGAGTTGGGATATTCTGGACATATGTCAACATGTATTATGATGGATCGGGAGGTGGATGATGTATTTCGGCAATGCGGCACAACTTGGCTCAATGCAGCTGAAGAATCGTTTCATCATGGCTCCG
>JANTFG010000059.1 GCA_024763555.1 Thermoanaerobaculales bacterium | reverse complement strand
GCCAGGGCTTTGGTGTCGGAACACCGATAAGATACGATCATACACAATAGTAACGTGACGCGTGATTAACGTCAAGCGTGATGTTTCTTGAGATGTTTGCGTTGCGTACAAGGCCATTGGGTACGGAAGGATAACAGGTGCCTCGAAAGAGGTTTAACCCCAAAGCACTGCCCTGAACATTGGGTTTCTAGAACGCCTCAAACCAACCCACAGCGCAAACACCTCTCTTTTTCCCTTCCTTGACATTAAGATAATTCGAACTTATAATTCGGGAAAGTCAAATGTGCGAGGTGGATGTGTGGATTGAGCGGGAAATCAGGACAAAACTGCAGGAGATCTCAGATTCTCGTCCCTGTCTGTTGTTGACAGGGCCCAGACAGACGGGGAAAAGCTCGCTCTTGCAGCGCCAATTCCCTGGCGCGACCTATGTTACTTTCGACCATCTACGCTATGTTGAAGCCGCTACAGCCTCTCCCCAGGAGTTCTTGAATCAATTCCGGAAGCCGGTCATTCTCGATGAAATTCAATACGTACCGGGAATATTCAGAGAGCTCAAGATTCTCATTGATGCCGACAGGTCTGACACCGGGAAATGGCTGCTGGCGGGAAGCCAGCAGTTTGGGCTCATGGAGAAGGCTTCGGAGAGTCTTGCCGGCAGAATGAGCATCATGCACCTCGAAACACTGAGCGCGGCGGAACTCCGGAACTCTGAAATTTCTGGTATTTCGGATTATCTCTGGATCGGTGGATACCCGGAGCTATGGGCTGGGGCCAAGCTCAATATTACCGACTTTTTTGAGAGCTATCTGCGAAGCTACGTCGAGAGGGACCTGAAGCAGATTATTGATGTGAAGAACCTGACAGATTTCAGGCGTTTTCTGCGGATCGCCGCCACGCGGGTCGGGCAACTGGTGAATTTTCGCAGTCTGTCTTCGGATGTTGGTGTTTCGGATGTCACAATTCGCAAATGGCTCATGGCCCTTCAAATCAGCGGTATCGTCTATCTTCTCAGCCCCTATTACGCAAATATTGGAAAGCGGCTGGTCAAATCACCGAAACTGTATTTCGCCGATCATGGACTGCTCTGTTACCTTCTCGGCATTGAGAATCGGGAAGACTGGAACGCTCATGTCAACCGGGGAAACCTGTGGGAAAATTTGGTTCTCATGGAACTGATTAAGAGCAGCGGTCTGAGGCCGGGGGAGGATCTGTTTTTTTACAGGGATCAGAACGGGGTGGAGATTGATTTTCTCGTAGAACGAAAAGGGAAGCTCAGCCTTATTGAGGCAAAATCCAGTGAAAGAATCGCGTCAGCTCATTTGAACTTTGCTAAAGTAGCACCCCTGTTCTCAGGAAGATTCAAGCTTCGCTGCTACCTTGCACAGAATATCAGCGATTCCATGGTCATCCCAACCGGGAGCGCCGATTGTTTCAACCCCATTTATACAAGTATTCCGCTCTAAGGTTTTGCGCAAGACTAACTTCTGAGGGTTGAGCCCCGGATGTAACGCAGGTTCGGCTTTGTTGATTGAGAGCAAACCGGGGTGAAGGTGAGAATCGGCTCCGCTTCCCGACGAGAATGTCCAGGACTTTTTACCTCCTGCCTGCGGCGTATCCGCGCGCCAGGATGGGAGGATGGCCCTTCTTTGCGGGCTTGCTGAGGCGCGTCATGCCGACACCGTGGAGGCTGCCGTATTCAGAGTTCAGGGACTCTCAAATGAGGAGGCGGATGCTCAAGCTGGCCGAGTGGGCGGTCGGAGATCTCTTGAATGCAAGGGGCTATCGGACGGCATTCTTTAGCGGCGCCGAGAGCCAGAAAAGTCGAACTCAGAACGTCGTTGAATTCCATGTCGAGCGAACAGCCGGAGGTGGCCTCAAGATCGAAGCGGAGCCGGAAGCCGCCGGAACCCTGGCAGCCATGTTTCAAGGCATGGCGGATCTGCTGATGAAGGCGGCGCAGGGAGAGTAGTTCAATAGGTTTTTCCGGAATTCACGATGCGCCGGATTCCCGGAGCGCGGCGCGGATCACAGCCGGAGAAAGGCGGAAGTCGGACTGAAGCAGAGCTTCGAAGATATCACGAGCCGAAGGGATCAGGCCGCGTCGGGCGGCCATCGTGATGATTGCCGCAGTGCCGATGAACTCTATGCCCAGCGCTCGGGCTTCCCGCCGGGCCAGCCGATCGTCCAGCAACAGGAGCACTTGCCCCTTGAAGGACGCCGCAGCTCGGAGGCTGCTCCACTCACCCCGGCCAAGATGTGGGGGAGGCGCCTTTGGAATCCCGGAGGGTTCCGTTTCAGCCTCAGCCGCCTCGTAGACGCTGATCCATCCGGCCTTGAAGGCGTTTTCGATTTCGGACTCCAGCGAGCTGCCGCCTCTCAATTCCCGTGCTACCTCAAGAGTGACGAAGACCCTGCCGAAAAGTTCAGCCGGCCACGAGAGTCCTTCGACCCTGGAGAGACCGATCAACGGGCTGGTGTGGCTCAGGACGAGGCGAGCCATTGCTCGAGGCTTTCAACTTCGGCCTTCGTATCCCCTTCATCGTTGATCGAAATACCCAGCCGTGAGAGGTGGCTGATCATCTCGCTCAGACTGATGCCCGCCAGCTGGGCGGCGCGACCAAGGGAGAGGGCATGTTCCCGAAACAGTGCTGCCGCCAGAGCCAGTCTCAGGTCTGCCGTCTCCGGTTCACCTTCTGCAAGACCGGGAGGAAGAATCCACGCTGCGGGATGGTCCCCCTTCATGACCAGTACCGGGCCCCTGGTTGCACTGCGGAGGGCCTCTGAGGGGTTGTTTTTCAGCTGCCGAACGTTGTATACATCCATAGGTCCCTCCTGTAGGAACATAGCGTAGAATTGACCGTAGGTCAACCTTCCGGGCCACCTCCGGCCCCTCCGGCAAGCGGGAAGGCAGAACACAATTTCACGCCGAGATCGCGGGGATTGAGAGGCCCCTGCCCTTCGGAATGATGAATGCCCCCGCCCGCCCAAGGCATTCACCAGCGCATGGCGAAGGCCACGGCGTGGGCACTCTCCAGGGCAGGGATGATTCCCTCAATGCGATTGAGCGTGTAGAAGGCGTCAGCGTTCGCGGTTAAGCCCTGAACAATGTTGCTGTCCTTCTAGCACGGGTCCCTGCTGAGGGTGATCCCTTCCGACTGCGATTCTGCAAGCAGCCGATCAAATTCATCCCAGAGCCTCGAAAGCTCGTCGGATGGGGCCCTGGAGTCCGGGTCGGACAGCTGAAGTCGTCTTTCGGGCACGTTCCGGCAAAGACGGGCAATATCAAGGATGTTGAGGAAAGGTCTCCGAAGCATCTTCAGATAATGACGGCAAAGTGCCGCAGTGTCGGGATCCAGTCGGGATGGATCAGCATTCATGACCCTTTCCAGAGTCTCGGCAATGAGGGAGTAGGGGATGGTAATCCAGTTTTCATCCGCGGGACGGGCGCCGTCGTCCGTCAGGAAGAGGAAGAAGCGACGGAGATCCGGGAATTTCCGCTGAATGATGTCCCGGGATCGCCTGAGCCGCCTCGAGTGATTCCAGAGACCCCTCCTGTCCTCGACGACCACCACGAATTCGGCCTGGCGGTTCAGGATCAGCAGGTCGATCTTGCGCCATTTGGACCGAATCTCGGTTGTCGAAAGACCGGGGACATCCGGCCCTGCCGAGCCGATCGGGACATTCTCCAGAAAGCCGGAAAGAAAAGCGGAATCCAGGCCATGGGCCGCCGATGAATCCAGGAGGAAGCCGAGGATGACGAGATGCCGGACTTCCCGGCGCACTCTACCGATGGCCTCGAAAAGCTCGAAAACGCCGAGCAGCTCTTCCAGCTCTTCGACTTCCCGCTGATCGCCGATGAAGTAGCCCAATTCAGCTGTGTCCAGCTGCGTCTCGCCGGCAGGCCGCCTCATCTGATCGTGACCGTAGTTGTCTTTTTCCATCGCAGCCATTCTACCATCGGGGAAAAAGACTCGTGGTCCCAGTGGCCCATTCGCATTCAGAGCTCAAATGGAGGGATGCCGCGAAAGGTCTTTCTCCGGCGACCGGCAGCCGTGGAAGAAAAGGGGTTTTGGAGCTCGTTCAGGTGGCGCAGGTCACCACTTCCACCCATTCGGCCAGCCGAGCGAAGGGCGCGGACGTCCTCTGATGTCGTCGGGAGGTCTCTCTCAAAATCAATTGCCCGGTTTTCTGATTTCTTCAAAGTCTTTCTCCAGACCGTAGAGTGTGAAGTATCTCCTGATCTCTTCCCGGTCGACGCCGGGAAGGCTCAACAGGAATTGGATGTCGGCCAGTTCCCGGAATCTTCGTGAGGCGTCATTCTTCATCGCAAAGATTTTCATGGCGGCAAGGTGTTCGGGTTTGAGAACCGGAACCTCAAGCCCACCGGGGCCGGGGATTTTCCGGACCTCCGCGAAAAGGGTTCGAGCCGTCGAGTTTCGAAGGTATACGATATCAACCCTGCCGAGGGTCTCAATGGGATGCTGATGATTCGAGTAGCCGCTCGAGCGATAGAGGGTTTCGTAGCCCAGACTCTCCAGGAATGACACGAGCTCATCCTGAATCTCCGCTGAGACAGCGAGATCGAGGTCGAGCGTTGTCCGCGGCGACCCGTAGGCAGCCATGCTCAGGCCGCCGATCAGGGCCAGGGGCGTCTGTCGGGCCTCCAGGAATTGAATGAGGGTGTTGAGAACTCCTTTGAAATCCATTGAACCCTCAATTCAATTCACGAAGAGAAGGTGCTGTGACAATGCTTAATCCAGGGAGAGGCTTTCCCGTCTTCATGCCCCAATGATAGCACCCATCGGGAGTCCTTCAGATTGAGCTGGAAAATCAAGGTCTCGATGCCGGGTTCCGATGAGGAATTCCTTTGCGAGAACGCTTGTTGAACAGGTGTTGAAGCTTTTCGATTTGGTCTTGAGTCCAGGGGAGACTCGTAATAAGGAGGAAAAGACGATGAAAGAGCCCGTGATCTTTGCCAAGCAACCTGCCGTTGTGGAACTGGAAGCCGGTACCTACTACTGGTGCTCCTGTGGTCGCTCCAGGAATCAACCCCATTGCGACGGTTCCCACCGGGGAACCGGGTTTGTTCCCGTGGAATTTGTCATTGAAGAGAAGAAAAGATTTGCGCTCTGCCAATGCAAGCACACTCAGAATGCACCCTTCTGCGACGGCGCCCATCAGGCACTCTCATCCGGCTGACGAAGACGGCGGTTGACAACAGAGGATCGAGAGGCAGCTGGTGGGAGTCAAATGCTGCCTCGTTGGGCGGCATCCCACAGTCGTTGCCTCATTCCTCCTTCAGCCTGGACTTTCCCCCGAATACAAACAACCACACGGCTATCATGAAAACTCCCGCCCCCAACACCATGAACACTCCCCCGAAAATCATTATCGGCCACGCGGGTTTCTTGTCACGGTTGATGACCGCTTCCGACGGCTTTTTTGGATTGACGTAAACCGTGAAACGTTTCCCCATTGGATGCGCGTCGATAATCTTCTTCACCGGATCGTAGCTCGGGTTGGACGGATAGTGTAGCGAATACTGATCGGTCCTGTACTCTTTCCCGCCGAATTCGTAGCGATATTCGATATGGGGCAGGAACACGGTGATATTCTTCCGCGAAGTGGAAGACTCATCCCGAACCAAGGTGTTTGTGACTTCGCTGGAGACCACCGTTGCTTCGACCGGCTTCCATGTATCGACTACGTACATCCCACGATATCCCTGATCGAAAGCGCTCCATCCCGCGAGAGCCACGAACAGCCCGAGACAGCCGAGGAGCAGCTGCACCTGCAATGGCGTCATCTGTTTGTCGCCTGCCATGTCGTCCTCCTTTTCGTGTTTCTCCGTCCGCTATTATAGCGGCTCCGCCAGACCCCTACCGCCCTGAGAAAAGGGGGATTGCCGCAGATCGCCGCCGAGAATCGGTCAGCTTAGGGTCCGCGAAAGAATTACTTCCTGCTTTGCGCGCCCAGATGTGCTTCAGATTTGGATTGAACGATTGAGGGAAAGCGGAGGCGTAGCCTTGGCTACGTTGAGTATTTCCAGATTGAGCCCGAGCCGAAGATGTGGTGCAGATGGGATGCGAAAAGCGGAAGTAATTCTTGCGCGGACCCTTAGGTCTTCGTTTGATAGCGTCCTGGAACCTCCGGAAATACGCCCGGATCGGTGTTCCCTTATTGCTCTTGTTCCGCCGGATCAGGCCAAAAGCCCGACCAGGTTGTCGGCAGTGAGCAGGTCAAGCTCTGCCCTTGTCTCCAGGAAGGCGCGGACATCGGCGTGCACCTGCGGCCAGTCGAGGTCCTTGACCTTCCTGAGCACGATCTCGCGCCAGTTTGATGAGAAAAGCTCAGGGCCTTCCCATCCTGACTGGCACAGGGCGTTGTTGAGGTGAAGGAGATTCGGTTCGGGCCAGTCGGGATCGCTGAGATACCACATCAGGTCGTAGAGATCACGGCCCTTGGTCCACTTTCGTTGCAGAAGCGCGTGGAGCTTGCCGCTGAGCAGGGTCGCACGGTCATGATGGTGCAGGTTCAGGGTGACGAATCGCCGGATGAGGGTCGTATTCAGGCCTGCGCCAGGCGGTGGATTACTGTCAATCTCGACCTTAATCCGCAAGATCTCGCTGCGCCGGCCGGAAAAGCCAAGTTCAAAGGGTAGCCCCGAGAACTTAATGAGACCACTGAGAACTGGGGTGGATTCTTTTAAGCTGATATCGACAGTGTATCCCTCGGCCAGGAGGTCTGTTCGCACCCGGAGCAAGGTGCGTCGAAAATCAAAACCGTGATGGATGTGCTCAAGTGCGAAGTCGAGATCTTCCGAAAACCTCGGAATGGCATAGAGAAAACGGAGGGCCGTTCCACCGTGAAATGCGATTGAAACCATGGCGCCCGAGCGTTGAAGTGAAAGGAGAATTCGCGCCTGGAGGTACTCGCGCGTAATGTTTCTCGGGTCGACTCCAGAGGCCTTCCCTTCGGTGACGAGTTGACGCAGAAAATCCTTCATACGATCTCCAGAGCTTCAGGTTCCCGCTCTTTCATTTCAATCAATCCTTCGGCGGCTCGGCGGACCTTGGGTTGACCGCAGACCTCAGCCAGATTTCGGAGACGAGCGAGGTCGATGCCGTCATCGAGTTCGAGACGGAGTTCGCGTAGAAAGTCACGAGAATCCGATCCTCTCTCGAGGTAAAAAAGATCAAGTAGTGCCTTCTCGGGCGAGGCGAGCCAGGCGAAGTGTCCGTGACCGATGTCCACTCGCCGATAGTCGTGAAACCACGATCTTTGTACGTGACGATAGACATGAACGCCAAGGGGCGTTGAAAACTCGCCGGGACGACCGGTAGTAATACTCGTGGTGGTCAAAACGGTCTCCGGTATTAAAGCCCAGAAGGCCAGTGCTGACTGCAGGCTGATGTAGGACGGATGCACCAACTCATTGGCGATCAAAAATGGGTGAGCCGGGACTTTCGCATAAGGCGGCGCGAGGGCGTACACGCCCCGCCTGAGACGGTGAATGCGCCCATCCTTCGTCCATCGCGAGAGCTGGCGGCGTACATCGCCTGGGTCAACATCTCCGCTGAGCAATAAGCCTGTGAAAAATATCGGTTCGTCGGCCACCGTATTCAGTAAATCGCCAAATTTCATGGTGCTAGTTTATCTAAAATGGCAAATTATTGCAATAGATACCTCATCGGAGCGTTCATTGAGAGCAAAGACAAGGGATTGAATAGAAGCCCGCACTTTTCACCGGGGTCCGGTTGCAAGGGTTGAAAGACGCTGTCCACTCCGGCTGAAAGCACGAAAAAGGCCCCGGCATTTCTGCCGTGGCCCTGCTTCACGCACCAATTCCATTCGCTGAATGGGTTTTCTCTCAGCTCTCCGGAAAGTGCTCGATATGGACATCCAGCCAGTCGGAGATACTTTTCATCTCGCGGGTCAGGGCGCGGCCGATGACGACCCGCTGCACCTGGTTGGTTCCCTCGTAGATCTGCGTGATCTTGGCATCGCGCATGTACTTCTCGATGGGGTAATCCCGGCAGAAACCGTAGCCGCCGAACATCTGGACGGCGTCGGTAGCCACCCGCATGGCGGTGTCGGTTGCAAAGACCTTGCCCATGGCGGCGAGCTTCGAGATGTTCTTCGCGCCGGAATCAATCAGCCGGGCCGAGGAGTAGACCAGTTGGCGTGCCGCTTCGATCTGGGTCGCCATGTCGGCGAAGAGGAAGGAGTTGGCCTGGAATGAGGAGACCGTCTGCCCGAACTGCTTGCGCTCGCTGGCGTAGCGATAGGCCCACTCGAAGGCGCCCTGTGCGACGCCCAGGCCCTGAGCCGCCACGCCGGGACGAGCGCGATCCAGGGTCATCATGGCGTTCTTGAAGCCGCCGCCCTCGGTGCCGCCGAGAAGATTCTCAGCGGGAACACGACAGTCGACGAACTCCAGCTCGTTGACCGGAACCGTTCGGATTCCCATGGTGTCCTCGCGCTTGCCGACGGTGAAACCGGGTGTGTCGCGATCGACGAGGATGGCTGAGATACCGCGCATGCCCTTGGAGGGATCCGTCAGGGCGTAGACGACATAGGTTGAGGCCACCGCGCCGTTGGTATTCCACTTCTTCTCGCCGTTGATAATGTAGTGCTCCCCATCCCTGAGGGCCGTGGTCCGAAGCGAGCCGGCATCTGAGCCCGAGGGTTTTTCGGAGAGCCCGAAGGCAATCAGTTTCTCTCCGGCGGCAATCGCCGGCAAATACTTCTTCTTCTGCTCCTCGGTGCCGCCGAGAATGATGGGGAAAGAGCCCAGGGCGTTGACGGCGTAGGCTACTCCGATACCGCCGCAGGCGCGAGAGAGCTGCTCGACGACCAGGCAGAGGTCCATGACCCCGGCGCCGTGTCCCCCGTATTCCTTCGGGATCCAGATTCCCGTCAGTTCGTATTTCTTGAGAGCTTCCAGGATCTCCCATCCGTATTCGCCGCTGCGATCCAGTTCGGCGGCTTGAGGCCGCACGTACTTCTCGGCAACCTCGCGGGCCCTGTCGCGGTATTCGATGTTCTGCTTGCTCAGTAGTTCGTCCATTATTCCTCCTTGATGGTACCCGCAGGATTATACGGGATCACGGCTCTGAAGCTATCGCTGTTTCGCCGGCAGAGCTTCGCAATCTGTGTCCGCGGCTCTCGCCCTCAGCTCGAGGAACCTCGGTCGCTCCGGCTCCGGCTCCTGTTCCCGCTCCAGCCCGCGGCCCCGGCTTCGGATTCGGTCCCCGCTCGATCCTACATCGGGTAGAGCCCGCTGTCCCGCTGGGGTGCGCCCATTCCGGGCATCCCTCCCTCTCCATCTCCCATCTCTTCTTCGAGGGCGTCGCCGAGGTCTTCCTCGATACGTTCGGGGTCCTCCCCGGCCTCCATGCGGCGAATCATCTCCTCCATGGCGGGCGTGATCTTCTCTCCGGCGATTTCCGTCATCTTCCGTACGGCATGGGCCATGGCGCGCGGGTCGTTTTCGTCGATGGACTCCATCTCGGCCGCCAGTTTCATCATCTCCGCTTCCATCCGGGGATCGTCGAGCGCATCGGCGTCGGTGTCCGAGGTCGCATCACTCCTCCTGGTGCTGATCCCGAAGGCGGAAGGAACCCGACGGAGTTCCTCACAGCCGCATCGGGGACATTTCGGTGTCTTGTCCGGTGAACTCCTGAAGGAATGAAAGCTGTAGATTCTGTTGCACGAGGGGCACAAAAACTCATAGATCGGCATATTTCACTCCTCTTCCCATCGGGCGACCCGGTAGGGCGCCAGCCCGTGGGCGGCGATTTGAGCCTCATCCGAGTAGATGGCGAGGCGAAGGAACTCATCTTCAAAATGTCGAGCAAGCTGATGGGGAAGGGTGATCGCCTGCTGAACCGCCTCCGGATTCTCCAGGGGAATCCGAAGAACCCTGACCTCGGGCGCCCCCAGCAGCCGGCTGCGGATCCCGGCCCGGAATTCACTGATTCCCGTTCCCTCAAGGGCGGAAATCGGAAGGCCTGGAAGGCCACCGGGCAGGCGTGGAGGTCTTCTTCCCGGAAGTCGATCAACCTTGTTGAGAACGATCTGGACGCGGCCGCGATCGACATCGAGGTTTTCGAGGGTTTTCTGCCCGACCCTGAGATGCTCCTCCCACGCAGGGTGGGAGGCGTCGACCAGGTGGAGGACGAGATCCGCATCCGAGGCCTCCTCGAGCGTGGAGCGGAAGGGGGCCACCAGGTGGTGAGGCAACTTGCGGACAAAACCGACGGTATCAACGAGGAGGGCGGCGATGTTGTGGCCGAGATCGATTCGACGGGTTCGTGGATCCAGCGTGGCGAAGAGCCGGTCCTCGACGAGAACATCCGCCCGACTCAATCTCCGGAACAGCGAGGATTTTCCTGCGTTGGTATAGCCAACCAGCGCGAGGGTCGGGATGTCGGATCGGCGCTTGCGTCGCAGTCGCCGGTCCCTTTCGATGACGGCCAGTTTTGACTTGAGAAGGGCAATCCGACGCGTGATGATCCGCCGGTCGATCTCCAGCTGTGTTTCGCCGACTCCACGCGTTCCGATTCCGCCGGCCTGGCGGGAGAGATGGCTCCATCGACGGGTCAGGCGGGGAAGGAGGTAGTTGAGCTGAGCAAGCTCGACTTGGGTCTGGGCCTCGCGACTCCGCGCTCTGAGAGCAAAGATGTCCAGGATCACAGCGGCACGATCCAGGATCTTGATGTTCTCCGGGAGTTTCTTTTCAATATTTCGGATCTGGGAGGCACTGAGATCTTCATCGAAGACGACGGACTGCACCTCAAGGTTTTCGGCAATTTCAGCAACACGATCAAGGAAACCGGAACCTACCAGCGTCGCCGGGTCGGGCTTTTCCCTTTCCTGGCTCAGGCGATCAACGACGATGCCGCCGGCTGTGTCGACGAGATTCTCCAGCTCGTCGAGATGTTCCTCGACCAGGCTGCGGGAGGTGTCAGCGGTGATGAGTCCGACGATGAGTGTCGCTTCTCGGGCCGCCACGGTCAGGGCAAATCCTCCTGGTGCAGACGCAGCAAGACGCGTTCGAAGGCTTCCAGAGTCTCGTCGATATCCTTAGCACTGTGCGCCGAGGAGACGAAGGCCGGGCGTCCCGGCTTTGAGGGCAGGAGAACCCCCTCGGCTCTCAGCCCGCTGACGAGACGTCCGTAGGATGCCTCATCACTCTCCTGTGCGGCCGCCAGGGTCGAGACCTCATCCGCGCGGGTGAAGTAGATTGCAAAGACCGAGCCCAGGCGATTGACCCTCATGGAACGGGAAAAACGCTCGGCCAAAGCGAGAATCCCCTCGACCAGCTGAGCACAACGTTCCTCGAGACGCTCGAATATCGAATCATTCTTGAGAATGGACAGCACGGCCTCAGCGGCGCCCAGTGAAATCAGATGAGGTCTGCGACAACTCTCCGGGTCCGTAGCCTCCTCATCGATGTTTTGTGAAAGCGCGACGACGCCAAGAGGGAAGCCTCCGCCGAGCCCATCGCCGTAGACGGCGAGATCCGGGGTCATCCCGGCCCATTCGGCGGCGCCGCCCCGAGCCAGGCGGAATCCGGAGATTCGTTCGTCGAGGATCAGCAGAACCCGGTAGCGCGTACAGACTTCGGAAAGGCGTTTCAGTGCGCCCTCAGGGGCCGGAATCAGGCCCGCTCCACTCATCAGGGGATCGATAATCAATGCCGCGATTTTGGAGGCGCCGGCGGCCAGGGCTGCCTCGATCTTGTCGAGATTCCAGCCGGGGACCTTCCGAATCCGCTTGCTGCCAACTGGAAGATCGGTGCTCGTCTCGAAAAGGCGACCGCCGTCCAGCGCCAGGAAGCGTTCGCGACCGGTGATCCGGACGGCAAGATCGAGAGCCTGTCCCAGGGCGGCTCCTTCGTTCTGGGAAAAATACAGGGTCTCAGCCCAGGGTAAGAACTGCTGCAGGGTCTCGGCCAGGTCGACCTCGACCGGCGCATGAAGGCCCCTTGGAATCCCTCCGGCGACGACTTTCCTGACGGCGTCCAGGATGTACTGGTTGGCATAGCCGGAGATGGCCGAGCCGCCACCGGCGACAAAGTCGATATAACCGACGTTATCCACGTCAAAAATCCGCGCACCCTGCGCCTTGAGCGCCACAGGATAGGCCTCATCCAACCCCCTGAGTTCCGGGAGTTTTCCGGCCCGCTCCAGAATTTCATCGCGACGTCGGCCCATGATCCTCACCCATATGTCTCGCCGATCTACTCTTCATCATCGGCGTCTCCGAAAAAGAAATAGTCACGACATCGAGTGCAACAGAAAAGACGTCCGTAGCCCTCGACCTCGCAACGTCGGCAGAAGAGCTTACGACAAATCGGGCATCTTTTCAACGCGTCCGGGCTGAGTTTCTCACCACAGACCTCGCAACTTACCTCGGGATTCGTCCGACTATCCTGCATCCTGTTCAGTATAGCTGATTTTTCAGGGAAGGGTCTCGCCGTAGAAGGAAAACACAAAATCGGTCAGGCCTGCCCGGATCGTGTCTCCCGGCGCCAGACGCCTCACCCGAACCTTTTCGGAGTTGACGAGGGTGCCGTTTGTCGTACCCAGATCGACAACATAGTAGAGGCCTTCGCGGAACACGATCTTGAAATGCTGGGAACTGATGGTCGGATCCTCCATGACGAGGGTGTTGACGCCCGGCGCCCGGCCTACGGCGAAGATCCGGTCCCTGGGGAGGCTGTAGGCGCGCTCGGGGGCGCCCTCTTCCCGCACCGTCAGCACGGCCACTTCACCGAGAGTCATGGTGCGCTCGATATTTCCGGGGAGAGTATCCCGGGCCAGGGCTTCGGGATCCAGGGACTCGGGTCCGGGAATGGCCGAGGCGGCGACCCTGTTCGTCCGGGCGGCTTCCTCGACGGCCTCGATTTCACAATGCAGGCATTCCCCATCTACCAGTGAGGAACCGCAGTGGGCGCAGAACTCCTCCCGTGGCTTTTTTTTCCGGCTCAGCAACCATGCCGCCAGAGCGAGGAAGAACAGGATGACCGCAGTCGGGAGAGTCCAAGCGAGACGATACCCCCGAGGTCCCGGAGTTGGGCTCAGAGTTGCTTCCGATTGTGCGGCCTCAGAGTGCCCGCGGCTTTCCGCGACAGTCGGTACGGGGCTGGGACTTGTCTGGAATTCCCGCTGTGAACTCAGAATCTGAGTCAAGGCATGAGCGAAATCCCCGGACTCGACCTCGTCGAGCCCGCCGAGGAATCGCCCGCCGCTGAGCATCGAGAGGCGACGCAGGGCGCGTTCGTCCAGGTGTCGTCCTCCTGCCATGGCAAGAATTACAACGTGGTTATCCCGGCAGAGTTGCTGTACATCCTGGACTTCAAGTGCGGAGTTCTCATCCTTACCGTCGGATACCAGCGCAATGATGCCGCCCTGATCCAGTTTGCGGGTCGCCAGGAAGAGGGCGTCGTTGAGGACGGTATATCGGCCCCCGGGTTCGAGTCGTTTCATGCCCTCAAAGAGGCTCTCGCGATCCAGGGTGGGTTCTGCGATCCAGCGGGCCGTGTCATCGAAGGCGATGAGACCCACGGGAATTTTGGCGGGCAGGGCCTGGATATCCTCAGACAGCCTTGCTCCGACCTCTTGAAGGTCCTGGACGCTCAGAGATCGACTGGTATCGATGGCGACGACCACGGGTTGCGTCGTACCGGAGCAGATACCGGCGGAAAGCAAAATGAGGAGAGATAACAGTCGGTGCATAGCGGGCAACAGTATACCCGAGTGCGGAAGGAACTTGGGTCGGGTTGCGGGCCGCGGCAGGGGGTGGCCGTTCCGGCGGGGCTGGACACACGAATTTTTTCTCGCTGACGGCCCTGCGGGCGTCATATTTTCTCTTGGCTCACAGGCACCCAGTTTGAAGGTTTCCGGACTCTCAGGTCTCGGCGGATTTTCTTATTCGCCGGCCGGCGCCTCGATCTGAACCTTCAGCTCTTCCGGGAGTAATTGCCAGAGTTTCGGGTGGGCTTCAACGAGACGCGCGATATCGGCGAGATCCTTAATCCTCTTGCTCTGTCGTCTCTCGGGCGCAGCCCACGCCTTGATCTTACCCTTCAGTGTGTCTTCGAGAGAGGCAACGCGCATCAGGATCCCGTGAATATCCGCTGCCACGCTCCGTGATGGAAAGCGCTGATAAAAGGCCTCGGTACTCAATTGAAGACTGAGTTGTGAACGAGCCTTGAAATTGACCGACCAGGTGAAGGACTCCGCCTTGAACCCGGCCGCTTCAAGAGTCTGAACGCAAAGGTCGATGTCCTCGGTCATCACGACAAAATCAACATCTCGGGTGACCATCGGCTCGACCGCCCAGTGGTTGACCGCCACACCGCCGATGGCACACCAGAGGATGTCCGCACGTTCGAGGGCGTCGATCATCCTCATGACATCGTCGGTGCCCCCGGAGGTCTGCCAGTCAAAAAACTGCTTCGGCGTCATATATCCAATGTAGCACAGGATCAATGCCTCAAAGCCGGGGTTCAGAAATTTTCGGGAGATCACCTAGAATGGAGCCATGAAGGATGATTATCTGCATTTTGATGAGGCTTGGGTCGCGATCAATTGTATCGCTGTGCCGGAGAAATGATGAGGAATTCTCGGTGGATCGAATGGAGTGCGGAGGGCCCTTCGCTCAGTTTTGCTCACGCCAACGGTTTTCCGGTTGGATGTTATAGGCCATTTCTTGATGCCCTCAAGGGGGGGTTCCAGATCTCCAGCGGTGAGATCGTCTGAGCGCCCGGCTCACTGCGAGACGAAGTCCCAGCCGGTGGTATTCCCGGATTCGAAGCCGTCTGAAAAGAGGCAGCAGGCGAGGGTGGCATTGTCGAAACCTACGACTTCAGCCGTATCCGAAGAAGTCACCCAGAAGATCAGGTAGCCGACGCCGGCTAAGGTATCGGCAAAACTGACCTGAATCGGGTTATCCATGGCCTGCCAACCCGCATCCTGCGCCTGCTGATCGCTCCAGTTTGAGCTCACCGGAATCACTATCCGCAATCACCGGAATATGCGCTACACGATGGAAGCCCTGTGATGGTGGGAGGTGGGCGACGATGATCTCGAAGATGTGGTATTCAGGGGACTGCTGAGGTCGTCGGAGCCCATTGATCTCTGGTCTCTTGAGAGTTTTGCGCCTGAATTGCCGAGTCAGCCCTTGACAGGGCTGCTGATGTGCGGTAAAAACAAAACAGACGTTCGGTTTTTATTTGGAGGGCTCATGTCCCGAAGCCGTCAGAAAGCGAAAACTCTTGCTTCCAGGGAGCAGGCACTCAGTGCGGCACTCTCGCTCTTTTCAAATCAGGGTTTCGGTGCAACGACGATGCGTCAGATTGCTGAAAAATCCGGGATGTCTCTGGGAAATCTCTACCACCATTTCGGCAACAAGGAGGCCCTGTTCCAGCAGCTCCTCGACGATTACTGGGCTGGGCTCCAGAAGCCGGACAATCCGCTACGGCTGCTCTATGAGCGGGCAAATTTCCCCGAAGACCTCGAGGAGATGGCTGAGATTATTGAGAAGACCATCGAGGACAACGCCGAGTACATTCTCCTCTTCTACGTCGATGTCATTGAGTTTCGCGGCCGGCATATTCGGACCTTTTATAAGGTGATGGCACGGGAATTTCGGCGCGTTTACGGCAAGAAACTCGAGGAGAAAAAACAGGCCGGCGAGATCGGGGATATTGATGCGCTCTCGGCCGTGATCATGGCGACACGATGGCTCTTCTATTTCTACACGGTCGAGAAGTGTTTTCAGATGCCGAAACACTTCGGCATGGAGCCGAAGAAGGCTGTAGCCGAGTTCATTCGATTGATCCGTCTGGGTCTTCTGCCCCGAAGTGCGCCCCCGGTGCAATCGGGTTTTGAGATGCAGGGAGAATCTGATTTCTGAGTATTGTTCTATTCGGTCTTAAATATGGAAGGAGGAGTGGAAAAATGGAGAAATTGAGTGTGTTTTGTAGTGGGTTGAGTTTCGGCGCTCTCCGTCGGGCATTGATGGCTCTGGTGGTG
>JANTFG010000058.1 GCA_024763555.1 Thermoanaerobaculales bacterium | reverse complement strand
CCCTGGATCGCGCTGCTCAGGAGGCGGGAACCCTGTGTATCGTGGGACGGCCCGGTCGTCTGTCCGGAGGATTCGACCTCAGCGTGATGACGAGCGGAGCCGAGGGCCTGAGAAAACTGGTCGGCAGGGGCGCCGAGCTGCTCCTGCGAATCTGGGAATTTCCCCGGCCTGTCATCATTGCCTGCACCGGCCACGCCATGGCGGCGGGCGCCCTGATGCTTCTGGCGGCAGATTACAGGATCGGCGTGGACGGCCCCTTCAGGATCGGTCTCAACGAGGTCTCGATCGGCATGCCGATTCCGATTATCGGAGTCGAACTGGCGCGGGAGCGCCTGACGCCCCGCTACCTGCAACGGGCCACTGTCCTCGCCGAGGTCTTCGACCCCTCAGGCGCCCTTGAGGCGGGCTACCTCGACGAGCTCGTACCTCCTGAGTCCCTGGAAGAGACCCTGATGGTGAGGGCACGACACTTTGCCGAGCTCAAGGATCCCGCACTGGGAATCACCAGGGGACACCTCCGCAGGGACAAGCTGGAATATATCCGCCGAACCCTCGAAGCCGATCTCGCCGGCCTCAGTCTCTGAGTTCGGCCGAAGATCCCGGTCCGCTCTTCTCAAAGAGGAGAATCACTCCCCTCTCGCCCCCGTGGTTCGTCAGCTGCAGGTGGAGGACATGAGCCCCGCCTTCGTAGAGAATCTCCAGCACCCGATTCATCGGATAGCGGTACATCGGTATCAGGGGTTCACCTGATTTTCGGCCGTTCAGGATGTTCAGGAGGCGGCTCCCGAGGAAATTGCCCTGGAGGAAACGGCCAAGGCGCCCCAGCCCTCCACCGATCATCAGGTGAATCAGCCCGATGCCGCCTTCATCGATCCTCCTCATGAGTTTCGCGAGGATCGGGAGGCCCTCTTTGGGCGGAATGTGCTGAAAGACGATGTAGGAGAGAATGAGATCAAAATACTCATCTCGCATCTCCCCAAAGGCCGAGTCCGCCGGAAACAGACGAAAATTCTCCAGCCCCTGCTCCCTCAAATTCCCAGAGGCTTCCTCGAGCATCCGGCCCGAGATATCAACGCCTGTCACCTCATCTGCGATCCGGGCCAGTGGCAGCAGCAGCCGTCCGACTCCACAGCCGTACTCCAGAGCCCGGCCGGGCCGGAAGGGAGCTCCGACGTAGCCCTCGATCATTTCCAAAAAGCTTTCGATATCGCGGGCGCCGGTTTCGAAGAATGCTGTCCGGGCTCCCTGATCCAGGCCCCTTCTGCGAAATTTCTGCTCGGTCAGCACGGCGAAATAGGCTTCATCTCGCGCCAGTCTTTCCCATACCTTTCGCGAATATCGGGAGGAAGCAGCCATTTGAGGAGTCTAGCATGCGGTCCCCGGAGCCGTGGCCGGACGAGGGGTATGGTGTAGGCGAAGCGTGTTTCTCGAGGCCTTCCAATCGCACCGGCAGATCGCGAAGCAACCCCAGCCCAGGAGAAATTCTTCCTCGAATCTCTCCACAGCCTCTGAGTGCTTTCAGCCAACTTTGCCCTTTTTTCAATCTCCCGATCTGCTAGGATTGATCCGGCGATGGAATCCGCCCCAACTGTCCCGAAAACGGGTCTGATGATTCCTTCAGGCAGCATTAAAAAGGGAGGAGCCTGATGGAAAAGACTCCGGCACATCGCAGTCTCAGCCTCCAGCTTGAACATCTTCTCGAGGGCGACGATGAGCTGCGCCATCTCGAGGATCTTCAAGCAGAGGCTCAGAGACTCGAAGCCGGAAAACTCAATATCGTCGTCGTCGGTCATTTCAAGAGGGGAAAATCGAGTCTGCTGAACGCCCTGATCGGAACTCCCATCCTTCCAATGGGCGTTGTCCCGGTCACGGCACTGATCACCCTGATTCGCAGCGGCCCGGAAGAATCCGCTCATGTCCATTACTTTGATGGAAGGAAGGAATTTATTGCTCTTACGGAGATCCGGAAATTCGTCTCCGAAAAGTCCAACCCCGAAAATTTCCTCGGCGTCGAGCGGGTTGACATCGAAATCCCTGATCTTCGGCTGCCCCCGAATGTCGTCCTCGCCGACACTCCCGGTACGGGGTCCGTCTTTCAGCATAACACCACGGTTCTGAAGCAGTGGCTCGGCCACATTGACGCCGCCCTTTTCGTGATCTCGGCGGAACCCCCGGTGGGTCGCGCAGACATCGAACTTCTTGAAGAGGTTCAAAGCTATGCGGGGGAATGTCGAATTGTCCTGAACAAGATAGATCGCCTCCAGGGAGAAGATCTCGAGGAAGCCATTGATTACGCCCGAAAGGCGGTCGAAAACACGCTCAATGATGAGCAGGAACTCGCCCTTTGCTCCGCCCGCCTTGCCCTCGAGGGACACCAGGAGGAATCGGGAATTGCTCCGCTGAGGAACTGGATTGAAGAACTGGCCGCCAACCGGGCGAATTCGGTTCTTGAAAAGGCCGCCGCGCGTCGTCTCAGCCGCATCATTGCGCAGGAAATCTCTCTATTGAAACTGGAAGCGGCCGCTTCAGGACAGAGCGCGAAGAATCTCGAGCGGGCCTTCGAGACCCTCTCCGAAATCCGGCTGAAGATGGGGGCCCGGCTCGAGGACGCCATCTCAATTCACCGGTCCAGGAAACAAAAACTCCTCAGTGCCTTCGATTCCGCCGCCCGCGAAGCGGCGCCCATCCTGAAGGAAAGCCTCCGGAAGCGACTCGAGGCTTTCGGACGGGAGGCCGCCGGCCGGCGCATCGGAGGCATCCGTTTTCTGCCGGAGCTGGAGAAGGAGCGGGACAGGGTAGCTCTGGAAATCCTCCGCCCTTTCCAGGATCAGAGAGAATCTAAGCTGATCGAGAGCTTTTCCCAGTTGAGCGAAGGGGTCCTCGAACATATCAATCAGCTTGTCGATGATGCATTCATCCGCGCGGGAAATGCCCTCGGAATCGAGATTGAGCCCTTCGACGTTCGGGAGGGTTTTCGAATGGAGTCGCGGCTGATGTATAGGGTCGGCCTGCCCAAAGTCAACCTGGATTTCTTTTCCGAGTGGATTTTGATGCTTCTCCCTCCTCCACTGGCCAGAAAAGCCCTTCTGCGCCGCCAGCTCAATTTCCTGGACGACTCAATCGAAAGACAGCTGGGTTTGATCCGGGCTGATCTGGCAGAGAGGCTGAACGAAAGCGGAATTTCATTCGAGGCCAATATCAGAAGGCGAGTCGAGGAAGCCGGGCGACTTCTCCTCAATGCTCTTGAATCCGGCAAGAGTCTTCTTGAAGCCGGCAGAGACCGCGCTGAAAAAAGGACTCAGGACTTGTCCAAACTTGAGCAGAAACTCCAACTCCTGCGGGAGACCTGTCTCCGAATCCTTGATCAGAATCAAGGCTGAAGCTTTCGCCCACCGCCGGTGGCCTTTCTCGGCAGATCGCCGGGCTTTGGTCAGGACAGGGCTTCAAGAAAGCCGCTGTAATCCACCCCACCTGCAGAGCTTCAGCCCCAAAGACCACACAACTGCACTGATTTTGACGGGTTATGATAGAGTTGCGTAGAGGGCTTAGCAAATATGCGAGGTGTTCTCTGATGAAGTGGCCCAGTTTCGCCAGGAGGAAAGCCAGGACAGTTTCTCCCCAATGGGACGCAGAGTCGGGAGAGTTCAACTTCAAGGAACTTCGGCGAAGGGACCCCCTGACGAATCTCCCGAATCGCCATGCTCTCGAAGACTATATCGAAGATCTGATACCCAAAGCCAAACGGGGGGATATTCCAGGTATCGCCGTCATTTTCCTGGATCTGGATCGTTTTCGAAGGGTCTCCATGGGGATGGGATACCGGGCCGCCGACGAACTCCTTCATGCCGTAGCCGAGCGGCTCCAGGAGAGTGTTGGAGAAGATGAGTTTCTCGGCCGTTTCGCAGCCGACCAGTTCGTTCTCGTCTCTTCTGAAAGCGAGTCGATCCGGCACGCGGTGGCCATCGCTGATCGGATCAGAAATCGAATCCGGGCCCCCTTCGTCGTGGCGGGCGTCGAACTCTTCATGACGATCAGTGCAGGGGTTGTTTTCTGGAATCCTTCCTACACACACGCGGAAGAACTGATCAGGGATGGAGACATCGCAAACGTCCACTCGAAAACAAAAGGCCGGGAGGTCATCTCGGTCTTTGATCCGAACTGGTTTCAAGAGAGCGTGGGAGGTCTCCAACTCCAGAACGAGCTCCGGCGTGCTCTCAATCGGAGCGAGTTCGAGGTGTACTATCAGCCGATCCTCTCACTGAAAAGTGGACGAATTTCAGGTTTCGAGGCCCTGAGTCGATGGAAGCACCCCGAGTATGGACTGATGCCCCCCGCTTACTTCATCGAAATGGCTGAAGAGAGTGGATCAATCATCGAAATGGACCGCCGACTCCTGGAGCACGCCTGCCGTCAGCTCCGCAGTTGGCACACCCTCTTTCCCAATTTTTCCGATCTTTACCTCAGCGTCAATGTATCATCGCTCGAGTTTCTTCACCCGGACCTGATTTCGAGGATTGACCGAACCCTTCGCAACAGCGGCACCTACGGTCGCCATATCAGATTGGAATTGACCGAAAGTCTCTTGATGGAGAATACCCGTTACACGACCCAGATGCTGGAGCAGCTTCGTAATCTTCAGATCGGGATCAGTATCGATGACTTCGGAACCGGTTACTCATCCTTCGCCTACCTCAAACGCTTCAACGTCGACACGATCAAGATCGACTATTCTTTTGTCCAGCGGATCACCGAGGACGAGGAGAGCGCCGAGATCGTCAGCAGCATTGCTTCCCTGGCCGAGAGGCTCGGTAAGACCTCGGTCGCCGAGGGTGTGGAGACAAAATCGCAGTATGAGGCTCTCCGGGAGATCGGCGTTGATGCGATCCAGGGCTTCTTCATCGCTCCTCCCCTGAGCAGCGAGCGGGCGGGAGATCTGATGAAGCTTGTTCAGGACCGTGAGAATCATCTCGACCGTATCCTGGAGGACCGAATGCTGGGCCATTCACAAAATAATTGAGTTCACAATCATCGCCGGGACTGATCAGAAGAGCAGCTCATGTCGAGGGGAGCACTCCCCCAAAGGTCCCATCAAGCTTCCCGCTCCAGATCTTCACTTCTCTTGATCTTCCGACTCCCCTCATAGAGATCAAAGCGCATCCATCGACACTCGATCGCACCGTTGAAGACTGGAATCCTTCGGGATGCCTGGAGGCCGATGTGCCGGGAGAGTTCACGATTGCCCATCAGCATCCAGGCCGTGCACCCCGCCGCAACTGCTTTGAGGCGATCTCCGATCGCACTGTAGACGCCAACCAGGGCGCTCTCCTCGCCGATCCTCTTTCCGTAGGGGGGATTCATCACAATCAGGGCGCCGGGCTCCGGAACTTCCATCGTCGTCACCTCACCTTGTCTGATCGAGACCCATTTCTCCATTCCCGCCGATCCGACATTCCGCTTCATGGTCCGAACGGCCTTCGGATCGGCGTCCATCGTAACAATCGGATGGGCAGCCGGCCGCATCCTCTCCCTGAGCTCTTCCCGGACATCATCGTAGAGCTCAGTTCGGTGACCCGGCCAGCGCTGGAAGGCAAAATCCCGGTAAAGCCCCGGCGCGGAGTCTGTCGCAATCAGCGCCCCTTCGATCGCAAAGGTCCCCGTTCCACCCATCGGATCGAGCAGAGGCCTGCTTCCATCGAAGCCCGCCAGCATCAGGAGACCGGCCGCCAGAGCCTCATTGAGCGGGGCAGGGCCTCCCTTGGGTCGGTATCCCCTCCGCGAGAGGGGTGTCCCCGCACAGTCCAGAGACAGGGAACACTCCCTGCCGAGATGCAGATGAATCGGAAAATCCGGCTTTTCCAGATCCACCGAGGGTCGTTTCCCCCGCCTCCGCCTCATCCGGTCGACAATCGCATCCTTGACGACGAGAGCCGCGAATCGAGTATTGTCCACGGCGGGACTGCTGCCCGCAACCTGTACGGAGAGACTCCCATCCGCCTCGATGTACTCCTCCCAGGCCACCGATGCAGTCAGGGAATAGAGGTCTTCCCGGTTCCGCACGGCCCCGCTTCTCAAGGGCAGGAGAACGCGAATCGCCGTCCTCAAACCAAAACAACATCGCATCATCGTCGCTCGGTCGCCCTCAAAGCTGACCATGCCTCGGCCGGCCTCCACGCGATGTCCGCCAAGCCCATTGATCTCGGCCGCCAGGATCTCCTCAAGGCCCCGGCTGCATGTGGCGACCAGCGGTCTCAGAATCGGTCCGGAAGTTCTACCTCCGCCGGGTCTTCTCGGCCCCGCCATCAGTAATCCGAGGTCATGATGAACACGGGGACACCGTCGAATTTCTTGTACATGGGCCGCAGCCGATCGGTGTTATAGAATTTTGCGACATCGACGATCTTCTTCCGCGAGGTCACGACCTCGATCGGCACATTGTCGTAGCGGCCGTTCCGGACATTGACCAGGCGGCCCGAGCTGCCGTCAAGGATGAGATCCATCGCCAGATTTCCATAGGCCATCGGGACGATCGAGTCCATCGCGTCCGGTTCGCCGCAACGCACGAGATATCCAAGTCTCTGTGAAATGACGTTGACTCTCCTGCCCTTATTGAATTTTGGAGAACACTCGCGCAGAGCCTGGGCAACGCGATCGCCGATCCCTCCCAGTTTCTTATGACCGAACATGTCCTCTTCCTGATTGGCATAAATCATGTCGTCCATGCCCCGGAATCGCGCGCCTTCCGAGACCAGGACCACCGAGTAGTTGCTGGGATTTCTCTCCCGGTCCATGGTCAGCAGTTCGCATAGATTCTGGATCTCGAATTCATGCTCGGGGATGACGCAGCGGTGGGCCGCTCCGGCCATCGTCGGGAGTAGCGCCGTGAAACCGGCATAACGCCCGAAGACCTCGATCACGAGGAAGCGCTCATGACTCCCCGCCGAGGTCCTTAAGGCCCGGGTCATCTCGATGGTCCGGGTCACACAGGTTGAAAAACCGATGCAGTAATCGGTCCCCGGAACGTCGTTGTCCATGGTCTTCGGCAGAGCAACAACATTGACCCCGTGCTGGTGCAGATGGACACCATAAGAGAGCGTATCGTCGCCCCCGATCGGGATCAGGGTGTCGATACCGAGAAACTCCAGGTTCTTCAGCACTTCCGGTGTCAGATCATTGATCTCCTCGCCGTACTTCTCCCGCAGATGCTCCGGAACGTTGACTCTCGGAACGTGGGAGGGCCGGGTTCGGGAGGTATGAAGAAAGGTGCCCCCCGTCCGCGCCGCCCTGTTGACCCGATCTTCCGTCAGCTCCATCACCGAGTCCGAAATATCCTTCGAGTCACGGTCAATTTCGATCAGACCCGACCAGCCCCGCCGAATTCCCATCACCCGAAGGCCCTCTCGGACGGCCCGAACGGTCACAGCTCTGATTGCCGGATTAAGGCCTGGAACATCGCCTCCTCCCGTCAAAATACCAATCGTTCCCCGATTCTTCTGCTTTTTCATCACTCGGTCCTCTCTCCCGGGCGCCGACTCCTTCATCTCAGTTTGAGACATCAGCCTAAATCGCCCGCAATCTCCATTGTACTTCTCTTCCCGCCCACAGTGGTACAACCCGCTCATCGCCGAAGGGAAGATCCACCGGGACTTCGAGGGGAAACTTCTCCAACACGATCATCTCCTCATTTGGGGGCAGACCGTAAAAGGCAGCTCCGTTGAGCGAGAGGAATGCCTCAAGGCGATCCAGGGCGCCCGCCTGTTCAAAGAGCTGCGCATAGAGCGGGACGGCCACTGGGGCCGAGAAAATTCCCGCCGCGGCGCCGGAGCACTCCTTGGCCGAGCGTGGATGAGGGGCTGAATCCGTCCCGGCGAAGAAACGCGTGTCCCCGGATGTCGCAGCCTCGACAATGGCCCGTCGATCCCGCTCCGTCTTGACGACAGGCAAACAGTAATGATGGGGCTTCAATCCGCCGACCAGGATGTCGTTTCGCGAGAGCAGCATATGATGTATCGTGATCGTAGCCGCGACTCCGGGCCGAGCCTGCCGGACGAAAGCGATCGCATCTGCCGTACTGGCATGTTCGAGTACGACTTTCAGGGCGGGGTATTCCTCGACCAGGGGCGCCAGAATCGTTTCGATAAAGACCCTCTCGCGCTCGAAAATATCCACTTCCTGGTCGGTAACCTCCGCGTGAACCATCAGGGGCATCCTGCATTCCGACATCTCCTCAAACACCGGCCCCATTTTCCCGATCTCGGTGACTCCGGAAGATGAATTCGTCGTTGCACCCGCCGGATAGAGCTTCGCCGCCATGACGACGCCGCTTTCAGAGGCTTCCCTGATGTCCTCCACCGAGGTCTCATCCCTCAGATAGAGGCTCATCAGGGGAGCGAAATTGGAAGCTTCAGGCAGGGCCTCCAAAATCCGCTTCCGGTATTCAAGAGCCTCTCCCAGCCTCGTCACCGGCGGACGCAGATTGGGCATGATCATCGCCCTGCCGAAGACCCGCGCCGAAAAACCCAGCGCATCTCTCATCCGGGCGCCGTCTCTCAGGTGAAGGTGGAAATCATCGGGACGTCGAATTGTGATCTGGGTCATCTTTTCGCCTTTCTCCTGAGACTCTGCCTGGATTCTCCGCTAGGATGAAACAGGGTGTGTGTGCCCCTGCGAGGATTGATTGTGACTGTCACCGGAAAACTCCGCACAATGAGTCTCGCCGATATTATGCAGTGGCTGGCATCCAGTCACAAGTCCGGGACCCTTGTCATCGAAGGACCGGCCTACACCAGGAGGATCTTCTTCCGCCAGGGCCTGATGATTGGAATTGCCTCGGACAATCCGAGGGAGATGCTCGGGTATTTTCTCGTCGGCTGGCGGTACTGCACCGAGGAGCAGCTGGCGGAAATGGTGCGCATCCAGGCAGAACAGGGAATTTCCCTGGGCGAGCTGGCATTTGAACTGGGCTACATCGGCCGGGAGGAACTCTCCTCACTGATGGAAGCACGGATGAGAGAGAGTCTCTCCGACCTCGTGGTACTTGAAGATGGAGACTTCCGGTTTCTGGAGGACGAAAGCCCGGAAAGACCTCTTCTCGAGGTTCATCTCAAGGTGGAGGCCTTTCTGCTGGAGGCCTTCCGACGGCGGGACGAACTGATGCGGCTTCGACAGGAGTTATCCGACACCGCGGCCATCCCGGTCCTCATTGCACCGCCGGACGGCCTGAGCCCCGATCAGATTGCCCTGGCGCTTGAGATGGATGGAAGGAAGAGCATCGAGACCATCGCCCTTGAGCACCGCATGGCGCCCTTTGATGTCCTCAAGCTCGTCGGACACTGTCTGCAGCAGAGGATCATGCAGATTCTACCCCCGGACGACCCGAACTCCCGCCTGCCGGGCTATTCGGAGAACCCCCTCGAGCTTGCCTCGGGGAAGATCCGGGACCTGATCGGCAGAGGAAGAACATTGTCGGCCCTCAAGATGATCAGCGAAACACGAGATCGACACCCCGACCGGAGTGCAGCCCTCCTCTGGGCCGATCATCTCAGCCGTGAGCTGGAAAGCTGGCTCAATGAGAATTCGGTCGGAGAGTCCGATATCCTCGAGCCCGCCCTCAAGGTAGATGATCTGGTCAATCTCGAGTGTGCTCCGGAGGAAGGCTTCGTCCTCTCCAGGATCACCGGCTTCTACACACTGTCCCAGATACTGCAGCAGCTCCCGGGCTCCGAACTCAGCAACAGGTCGATCGTTCACAACCTCAGCCGTCGCGGCCTGATCAAGGTCCGCAAGGCGACCGCCGTCCGCCGCTTCCGATCCCCGGACAGGGGCTGACGAACTGTAAACCCGAAAACACCTTAATGAGGGAGCATCTCGCTCCGCAGGCGCGGCCGGAGTCGAAAGCAGCACCCGTCGACCTGCGAGGGTACCGAAGCTATGGTCCGGGAGCTTCGCAGCAAGCCGGATCCTCGCGAAGGCCAGGAAACGGGAGAAGGGCTCCTCCCGAAGGCGCTACTGAATGGGCTGATTCAGCTTTACAGCAGATCCGATCATCCATCCCTCTAAGAACGAACCTCTTCAATGTAACGACTGGCCCGGTAGATGTAGTTAAAGCCTGAGAGAATCACCAGGACAAAGGCCAGGTAGAAACAGAGCTGTGGGGTCCATCCCGGGATCCAGCCGAGATTTCCCAGAAGAACTACACCAACCGTCACAACGTGCATGAAGGTCGTCGCCTTGCCCAGAGGAGAGGGAGGAAAACGCCGCACTCCCTCCACAACATAGAGAATCAGCGCAACCATCATGATGAGGATATCTCGCGAAAGGGCAAGAATCGCCAGCCAGAGTGGGATAACGAGCTTCTGGCCCATCGGGATGGTCAGAGTTACGTAGGCCGTGACGATCAGAAGCTTGTCGGCGATGGGATCGAGATAGGCGCCAAATATGGATTCCATATCGAAACGTCGGGCCATCCAACCGTCCAGGGCATCGGTCAATCCCGCCACGAGAAAGGTCCACAGAGCCAGTCTGAAATCAGCCTCCGTCACTGCCAGGACAAAAAAAGGAATGATGGCCATTCGGATCAGGGTCAAGAAATTCGGCAGGGTCAGGGGACGGAGTTTCTCCTCAACCCGATTCCGAATCTTCTCCCTGGTCTCTGCTTTCATCCCCATCAGTTCTTCCGATTGCGTTGCCACAGAAGATAGAGTCCCTTGAGCGTCAGATCGGAGTCAACTTCGTCAATATACCTCGAGTGCTCTGCAAAAGCGCCGGCCAGACCTCCGGTTGCGATCACCCGACCACCTCCCAGTTCTTCAAGAACACGTTTCGTCACCCCGTCGACCAGGCCGAGATATCCATAAAAAAGACCGGACTGAATCGAATCGATGGTTCCCTTGCCGATCACCCTGGGAGGGGGCGCCATGGCGACCTGCGGGAGTTTGGCTGTCCGAAGTGCCAGGGCTTCAGCCGTCACGCCGGGACCCGGGGCGATGATTCCGCCGAGGTATTCACCCTCCGCCGAAACGACCTCCCAGGTAATGGCCGTTCCGAAATCCAGGACGACACAGGGACCCTGAACCGCGGCGAAGGCCGCAACGGCATCACAGAGCCGATCGGCGCCCAGTTCCTGCGGCGTCTCCACCCTCAGAGGCATTCCGGAACGGATCCCCGGTTCGACAAAGAAGGGTCGATGTCCGAGAAAGCGGCTGATCCCATCCTTGAGGACCGGATCCATCATCGGCACCACTGAAGACACGGCGACGTCGATCAACTGTTCCTCAAGCGCGACACCCGCCCACTCCATCAGCTGACGAAGCCACAGACCCACCTCGTCCGCCGTCCGCTGCGGCTGGGTCGTCATCCTCCAGTGAGACTGGAGTTTCTCTCCGTCAAAGAGTCCAACCACCGTGTTGGTATTCCCGACATCAAGGGCCAGCAGCAAATCAGACATCTCAAGCCTCCTCTCCAGGGAGGCGGAAACTACCGATCCCCGGACTTTCTCGTCAGGAATAGTACACCAGACCAGCCCGGAAACGATGGCCCCGGCCTTCTCTTGAGTGCTTCGCGTGCTCCACAGAAGATTGCGTCGGGCAGGCGATCGGAGAGCCCTGCAAACCAAATCCGGACAACCGCCCCTACCCGGCAAAGGCCAGGCTGCTCGCGGATCCGAAGATTTTCCTCCATTTCTTCCCCCTTTGGGGGTGGAAGAAATCATGTCGCTTTCTCGATGATTGTGATCTACAAGCCGTCAACGCCCTTTGCGGAATTGCCCCCGGGTTGAGCCTGGAAAAATGGGACCGATACCTTCAAGATCTCCGGGTGTTCCAGCTCGTTCACCTTGACCCCACGATCGGATAAGGAGAACAGAGAGTCTTCGATATAGATACTCCGCCTCATCCGCGCAAAATTCGAATACCACGATTGTGGACCGGGAGGAAACTCTCCGTGATCAATCCAAGCCGGATCTTCGAAACCGTTCTCCAGATCAAGGCGCAAGACAAGCAGTCCGCTGAAGAAATCGTTGCCGCTGTACAGATAGGCCGGAATGGAGAGAATATTTCCATGGAAAGTGAAGGCGTGATGATCGGAAAAGGTCTCGGACCACGACCACGCACGGGTCTCGTTTTCCATTTCGAAGCTGTGGAGCAGGACCGGGTTTGAAAAGTCCCCGACATCAAAGAGATTGACGGCAAGACCCCTGAGGTTCCCGTCTTCGTCGCCCGCCATTCCCACGGCCAACAGATGTGTTTCGTCAACCGGATGGAGATAGGCTGAATATCCGGGGATCTTCAGTTGCCCGGCGATCGTCGGATTCTCCGGATCGGAGAGATCGATCGTGAAGAGGGGATCAACCTGCTCAAATGTCACCAGGTAGGCACGCTCCCCCATCATTCTCGAGGCGTAGATCTGTTCTCCGGGAGCAATTCCCGACAACTGGCCGACGACTCCCAGTTCTCCCGCTCCGGAGTCCTTGAGGACGCTGATCACGGAGCCGCTCTCCCGAGCATCATCCTCTCCCTGGGTTCCCCATACCCAGTCGTCCATTGTGGTGGCAACGCGAAGGTATCCGTCGTATTCACTGAAGGAGAACTGACTTTGTATCCACCCTGGAACTTCCCCGGAAGAGGAGTAGCGAACGGCATTGCCCGAATCGCCCGTGATATCGAAAACATGGATATCACTGCTGAGATCCGCATTCCTCCAGCCCCACCACCAACTCGACTGCCCGACATAAATATTCCGGCTGGAGGAATAGACAGTCCAGCCGCTGGCAAAAATGCCATTTCCATCGATTTCATCAAGAGGACGATCCAGATCGAGATGCATCACGGAGAGCATATCGACGGAGGAAGCTTCAGCCGTCTCGTACAGATCCCGACAGGAGAGCAGCAAACTGCGCTCTGGAACCGTCATCCCCTCGTTTTTCTCCCGTTGAAGGGGGAGGATATCTTCGGGACTGAGTTCTGAAACAACTGCCTGGACCAGTGGGCTGAGGATACGCCGGGCTTTTTCTGAAGCGGTTTCACGTTCTTCATCCGAGGCGTCCCAGGGGAGATCAGGCAGGCCGAGATCATCCCTCCAAACCAGGTTCCAGACCACCTGCGGCACATTCCCGAAGCCCGACAGAACCAGATAGAGATCCGAATCGATGAGCCGGGCGCCGACCGGCCATGACTCGAGATCGATCGACCGCATGAGGAGAATTTGGGTCGGATCGGAGACATCAAAAAGGGAAAGTCTCAAATAGCTTGTAAACCTGGAATCGTCTCCCTGGTAGTTCCAGTCCATCGATATGGCCACCAGGATATTTCCGTACAACAATAAGCCGTGCGGAGATCCTTCCAAGGTAGTTCGTGAAACGATCTCTGTATCCCCGACAGGCCAGGACTTCAAGACCAGCAGTTCTTCTCCGTTGAGATAGAAAATATGGGTTCCGTTCGTCTTCACGATATCCATCTCGTCAACACCGGCTTCCTGGACATTGGTGCTCGTGTATTCCTGGGGAGAAGCATCACCATCTCCTCCGAGAATCCACGGAAAATCCCACCACCGTTGACCGTAGCGTTGCTGGACCAGAATATTGGTCAAGGCGGCCGAAATATAGTCCATCACCGCATCGCAGTCGGAGAGCCGATCAAGGCGAGCCGTATGCACGGCCCGATCCCTGCCGCTCCTCCCCATATCCTCACCCGAACGAACCTGGGCAAAAGACAATGAAAGCAGCATCCATGGAAGCACGACACCAACGAGAAGCCTATGAAATCTCATCTCTGACTCCCTGTAATCTCCTTCCTATTCTACTCGAGAAGGTCGGAGAATTACATCAGCTGTGATTCTTCTCGAAGCATTGGCCGATTCACTGTTAGAATATGATCATGAATCTCAGCTCCCTCTTCTCCGGGCCGGTCCAGCTGGTGGCATTACTTGGGGGTGCTTTTCGCCTCGGCTGGAAGGCCCTGCTGCGAATGGTGACGCCTCCGCTGGACTTGAAGGAGAGCCTGCGGCAGCTCGACCGCATCGGAGTCGGATCTCTCAACCTGACCAATATCACGGCTCTTTTTACCGGAATGGTGCTGGCCGTCCAGTCGGCCTATACACTCTCGAAATTCGGCGCACGACTGTACATCGGTGAGATCGTCACCCTCTCCCTGGTCCGGGAGCTAGGACCCGTTCTGACGGCCCTGATGGTCGGAGGTCGGGTGGGCGCAGGAATCACCGCCGAACTGGGTTCGATGACGGTCACCGAACAGGTGGACGCCCTGAGATCCATGGCTGCCGATCCCATCCGGAAACTGGTTGTACCAAGGACCTGGGCGACGCTGATCATGCTCCCCCTCCTGACAGTCATGGCCGATGCCATGGGTATTCTGGGAGGAATGCTGATTGCGGTCTTCCAGGAAGGCCTCTCCTCCAGCTTCTATTTTTCCCGGGTTTTTCGAACCCTCGAGATGAACGATCTCATCCTGGGTCTGTCCAAGCCCGCGGTTTTCGCCTTCATCATCGCGATCATCGGCTGCTACAACGGCCTGAACGCCCGCGGTGGCGCCGACGGCGTAGGTCGTGCCACGACCAACACCGTCTACGCCGCTTCCATCGCGATTCTCATTGCCGACTTCTTCGTCACGAAACTGATGATCGGACTCCTGCCATGAAGGACATCGTCATCAGCTTCGAGGAGGTTTCCCGAGCCTTCGGGAAAAAACGCGTCCTGGATCATGCAAGTTTTGAGATCGCCGGCGGGGAAATCGTCGCAATCCTCGGCGCCTCAGGAAGCGGAAAATCCGTCACCCTGAAGACTATCAACGGCCTCATCACACCGGACGAGGGCAAAGTGGAGGTCCTCGGCCACACGGTAACGGAGCTGTCCGAAGAGGAACTCAGCCCCATGCGCCGAAGGGTCTCCTACCTCTTCCAGGGAGGTGCTCTCTTTGACTCGATGTCGGTCTTCGAAAATATCGCCTTCCCACTGCGGGAACACCTGGACCTCTCTCGGGAAGAACTCAGAGAAAAGGTCGAGGAACTTCTCGCAATGGTGGATCTCGAGGGCGTCGGCCCCCTCTCGCCTTCGGAACTCTCCGGAGGCATGAAGAAAAGGGTAGCGGTCGCTCGAGCCCTGGCCCTGGAACCCGAGATCATCCTCTACGATGAGCCGACCACGGGCCTCGACCCGGTGACCGGCGAAACCATCGCCCATCTCATCCTCGACCTCGACCGACGCCTCGGTGTGACCTCGGTGGTCGTCACCCATGACATCCCCCTGGTCCTTCGCGTGGCCGACAGGGTTCTCTTTTTAGAAGACGGTCGTTTCGACTTCACAGGAAGTATCGAGGAAGCAAGAAGCTCGGGGCCGGAAACCGTTCGAAACTTCTTTAAATCAGGAGTCATTCATGCGTGATGAAAGCAAACAGAACCTCAGGGTCGGCCTCCTGACCCTTGTCGCCCTGGCCCTCATTGCCTTCACCATCCTCATGGTTGGGAAGAGACAGCAGCTCTTTATCCGACATACACACTACCTGACAAGTTTCGAGAACGTCACAGGCCTGGAGAAGGGCTCCCCGGTCAAGCTGGACGGTGTTACCGTCGGCTTCATCAAGGAGATTGTGCTTCCGACAAATCCAGTCGATCGAGAAATCACGATCGAATTCGCAATTGACACCCGCTTCACCGAGAGAATTCGACAGGACTCCAGGGTTTCCATCCGATCGATGGGGCTCCTCGGTGACCGCTATCTCAATATCTCAGGGGGCTCGATCAGTTCCGCACGAATTCTCGAGGGTGCAGAGGTCCCCAGTAAGGCTCCTGCGGAACTCTCTCGTTTCGTCTCCTCGGGAGAGGACCTCATGCAGAACCTCATTGCCATCTCCTCCTCACTCCGAAAGGTTCTGGAGCGGGTCGAGGCCGGCGAGGGTCTCCTGGGAGAATTAACGGCATCCCCCGAAGGCGGCGCACGACTGAGCGAATCGCTGACAGACGCCATCGTCACCCTGGGAGACATCTTTTCACGGGTTGATCGCGGAGAGGGATTCCTCGGAAGACTCGTCCGGGAAGATTCCGACTCTGGGGCGATATTTGACGAATTGGTAGCCTCAAGACGTGCCATGCACCGGATCAGCACGCGGATTGC
>JANTFG010000057.1 GCA_024763555.1 Thermoanaerobaculales bacterium | reverse complement strand
GCCAACGGGCCGTCCTTGAGGGAGGCGCAGGAGAACTTCAGGTCGATCGGCTGTTGCGAGCCGAGGCTGCTGGCCCATGTGAGGCCGCCGACGCGACGGGAGCAGAGGGATCCGGAGTGGCGAGCACTGGAGCCGGATGGAGAGGGCCGGTAGGAGGACAGGGGGTTGTGCAGGCTCCAATCCCTTCAGCGTGATCACCGCTTCGGACCGCGGTCCGAAGCCTGAGGATGCCTGTATTTTCGCAAAGGCGCCGATCGGAGACTCGATCAGGCAATCGGCGCCTTGTCGGATTCAGGGAACAGCAGCCGACCAGCGGAGCGTATTTCCGGACTCGAAACTATCCCGAAAAATGCCGACCCGCGCCCTGTCGGCCATTTCATAGACCGCCGCCGTTTGAACGATTTCATTACTGATGGATTCGGGGTAGGTATACAGGGGGCTGCTCCAATCCGGAGGGGCAGTGTTTGGTGGATTGTCCGGAAGGGGACCAGTCACAGTCGAATCAACTTCAAGGACATAGGTCGGGTCCGGATTGATGCGTACCCACGCCCCGGTATGGTCCCAGCCCTCAAAAGCCTGGCGGATATGAAATCGACCCGGATCGCCCTGTACATGGTCCTCTCTCGAACACAGCACCATGCCTTCCAGGCCCGGTATCGCCGCCGTTGCGCCTCTGTAATGACGAACAGCTTCTCGGAGAGACCAATAGGCCGTTGCGGCGCTCAGATCATCGAGGTCGGAGGGCCATCCCCCGCTCAGGAGGCCGGAATCATGCAGGGCCTGGGTGACCGGTCTTGAGTAAACCTCCAGGGATCCATCTGTGAAAGTCTTCAGGGGATAGTCCTCATTGAGTTCCAGGGCGCCGTTGAGGTTTAGATCCGGAGTCAGACATCCGGAAGCCGGATCAGCTACGGTTGAATACACGCCGTCGCCATTGCCATCGTGAAAGAGGCGAAAATAAGGATCGGAGGCATTGTAGCTCAGATCACTGAAATTCATGCTCAGTTCAAGAGGACCATAGGCAAGGTACCGGGGGTTGGTGAGCCCGACTGTTGCTGAAACGCCCACGGGACAATCACTGAGGGCGACCTTGGAGTTATCACTGACGGCTGCCTGGCTGGAGACCGGACTTTCCCACTGTACAACCCAGCGGAGGATATCGTCGATAAAGGGGCCATAGAGGGAGGGAGTCACGATCACAAGATTACCCCCATTGGAGAGACCAATCAGACCCACCTGATCCGACAGCGGAGTCACAGAAAGGGTGTCAGCCAGCGTCAATCCGTCGTCATCAGTCAATTGGCCGCCCGCGTATCGAATCACATCGCGCACAGCCAGGATTGAATCACTGCCTCGATCGTCCCATGTTCCGCCGCTGCTGCGTCCGCCGCTGCTTCCTCCGGGCAGAAGAAATGCTATCTGTACGATTCCATTCGCATCCGACATCGGGTTGCTGAGACTTCCCCAGCTGGTTCCGCCGTCAACCTCGACAACGACCGGCGCCCCCTCGGGATATCGTGCACTTAAAGGCTCATAAACCGTCAAGGCAAGTGTCCCGCCACCGGCGGCATCTGAAGGGAGATCGATTTCATGGCTGATCCACTGGGCCGTTGCAGGCGGGCAGGATATCAGCATCAGTGCTGCAATTATGGCATAACGCATCTTCTCTCTCCACCAGGACAAGGGTTGAAAACGAGCCGAGGCGCGGGTCGAGTTGGGACAATTCCCGAAGATGAAAAATTCCTCCATACAAGCCGCCGGGGCACAGGAGCCTTCTTCTTGAATCTGGTCATTTTCATACTTCCATTGTAGGGGAGATCTGCCCGGATCGCCAGGGGACGCTCTCCACCTCCGACCACCTTCAGGGCATCATCGTCATCTCTTACATTGCCCCGACCTCACCGCGTCAAATTCGAATACCACGGCCATCGTAGGGGCAGGCCCTGTCCCTGCCCGCGGTGGGGTGACCAGGGTAGACCGGGTTCACCACGGCATATGGCAGAACCCCGGTGGACAGGGCAGCCACAAGCGTTGCCCCTACGGTTGGTGGATCGCCAGGGGACTCTCTCCACCTCCGACCACCTTCAGGGCATCATCGTCATCTCTTAGATTGCCTCTGACCTCGCCGCGTCAAATTCGAATACCACGGCCAACGCGGGCAGGCAAAGCGGGCGGGGAAATGTGGGTTAAAATGGGGGTGGAGGGTTCCATGAAAAATCAGCTTCCGATTTCCCGCATTCTGTCGGCATTGGGCTTCGTATTTTTCCTTAGTGTGCCCTTCGTGGGGGCTCAGACCAGCTATCGTGTGCGGGATGTCGGTACCCTGTTGAACGGCCCTGGGGCTCATTTCAGTTATGCCTACGGGGTCAACTCTTCGGGACAGCTGGTGGGCTTCAGTTATGTTCTCACCGGCTATCGGGCCTTCCTGTACGAGCCGGCGAGCGATCAGCTCCTTAATCTTGGCGATCTCCCCGGAAGCGATGACTTCAGTGTGGCCCGGGCGATAAACGAGGCAGGGGTTGTCGTCGGCTACAGCACCGCAATGATTGATCTCGATGGGACTCCGACTCGGCTGAACCGGGCATTCAAGTGGGAGGCCGGGGTGGGCATTCTTGATCTCGGCGCCGAGTCCATGAATGGGGGCCACAGCCATGCCTACGCCATCAACTCCCTGGGACAGATTACTGGGGATTACGAGCCGGTCTCTGTCGCCACCTATGTCTGGCAGGCCTTCGTGATCAGTCCGGGTGGAGGCTTTCTGTTTCTCCCACATCTCGATCCCTACCACCTTCCAAGTACCTACGGTTACGGGATCAACTCTTCCGGCCTCGTCGTCGGCGAGAGCAGCAGCCAGAATATCGAAAAGACGGCCTTTCGCTGGACAGAGGCCTCGGGAATCGGGACCCTTGCCGGGAATTCGGCGCCGGCGAGCAGCGCCAGAGCTGTCACTGATGCCGGCGTGATTGCAGGAACCGCGATTTTCGATGATGGGCAGGGCGGCTACGTCCAGAAACCCTTCTACTGGTTCCAGGGCAGCCCCATGACGACGATCGAGCTGCTGCCGGGGATGATCCTTGGAGACGGCTACTCTCTCAATAGGCGGGATTTTGTCGTCGGAAGGAACGCCCTGGAGGTGGGTACCGTCTGCATTGACCCGGGCTTCCCCCCGGACCCCGTTTGCTATTCGGATACCGCGACAGACCGTGCCTATATCTGGTCCTCGGTGACAGGGACGAATCAGCTCGACACGATGATCGACCCCGCAGATCCGCTCTATGGGAGTCTGCAGCTGAGCTCAGCATGGGGAATCTCTTCCAACGGCTATATTGCCGCAAACGGCTACATCAGTGGTCAGACCGGACAGCATGCCTTCCTGCTCATTCCCGACCTGTTTTTTGCTGACGGTTTCGAGCGGGGGGATACGGGCGCCTGGTCCGGAACGGCGCCCTGAGCCTTCGGACCCGTGATCGAGCAGGGAACACTCGTCTTCTCTTTGGAAAGAGATTCCGACCCTGAAATGAAGAGGAGGGTTGGTCGTCGTTTGTGTCAAATGTTATGAAAGACAAGTTAATTCTAGGATTTGTGGGCTGTGCTTTCTCATACTTGGGGCGCTGATCCCAATGCTCGACCTGGGGTTGCCACGCTCTTTGCCATTGGTCAGTTGAGGTAGGTATTGAAAACATAAGTCATAAGTCGTAAAATGACCTTATGAGAGTTACACTATCCATTCCCGATCCCGTTGCAAAACGCTTCCGGGCGGCTGTTCCCCCTCGGCAGCGATCCCGGCTGGTCACGCGCCTGATTGAACAGGAACTGGCGCAGCGCGATGATGCCCTCGCCGCCGCGTGCATTGCTGCCAACGCTGACCATGATCTCGAGCACGACAGCGAAGAATGGCAGGGCTTCGATGATGGGATCGTGGAGTGAAATCAACACCAATCAGACGTGGAGACCTGTGGTGGGTCAGCCTTGACCCCACTCAGGGTTCGGAAATCAAGAAGACAAGACCGTGTCTGATCCTCTCCCATGATACGCTGAATCGATTGAGAAAGACTGTCGTCGTTATTCCATTTTCTACAGGGGCCTCCGTCCATCCACCGATTACAGTTTCTGTTTCCTGCCAGGGGAAGAAGGGGGTCGCTATCATCGATCAGATCCGGGCGGTTGCCAAACATCGCCTGAAAGGCAAGATCGAAACCATCGACTCCGACGAACTTGAAGCCGTCGAAAACGCGGTGACGGAAATCCTTGAATTGACGCGCTGAAGGAACCGTCAACTCTCCGATTGAAACGGATGAGTATGGGACGGTAATAAACTCGCTTAGATCCCGGCCCTTTCCGTAATTCCTGACGGGGCGGAAGCCGGGGCAGATTGAAAGAACTGGGGAGGCCCGGGAGGATTGTGTCGGGGTTCTAATGAAAACCCGATTTCAGGGCGTGTCGGCAATCAACCATCTCCTCAAAGTCGATCCACCGATGGGCGATATATGCTAGAGTTGCGAGCATGCGAAATCAGGTCTTTACGTTGTTTCTCCTTCTCGCTGTCCTTTTTGGGGCCATCGGCCAGGCTGCAGATGTTGAGACCATCACCCATGGAGAACAGGTGGACATCAAACACCATCTCGTTCCAGGAAAATACGTGCTTTTTGATTTCTACGCCGACTGGTGCGGCCCATGTAGAGGCCTTGCTCCGATCCTGGCCAGACTTGCATCCCAACAGAGCGAAAGTCTCGTTCTTCGGAAGGTTGACATCAAAGATTGGCGGAGCCCGGTTGCCCGTCAGTACAGTATCTCGTCAATCCCCCATCTCAAACTTTACGGCCCCGAGGGCCACCTCATTGCCGAAGGGGGCGCCGGTCAGGTCCTGCATAACCTTGAAGACCGCCTTGGAAAGGGCACCGTTGATGAAGCGGGTGGCAGCGCAGCGTCATCGTCGATGATGCCCTTTCTCATCTTCATCGGTCTTCTCGGAATCGTCGCCTATCTCCTTTTTTTCAAGAAGAAACCGGCATCCGTTCCGGGGAGTCGGGAGCCCGTCCCCCATCGTTTTGCAACATTAATGGAGAATTCCTCCCCGAGTGATGCCACGTGGTTCGTCATGATACAGGGCAGTCTCGATGGGCCCTTCACGGTGGACGACCTCATGGATCTCAAGAAACGCAAGGTCATCATGCCAGACGCCAAGATCCGCCGCAGGGGCGACGCCCAATGGCAGAGCCTCACGGATTTAGACTGAATCGGCACAGGCCCTCCAGAGAAAGAGAAAAACAATAAGTGAGCGTTCCCTTCAGTCGGTGAAATTCCTGTCCCTTTCTGTCGCCGATACCTGCTCAGAGTGCCCGTCGTGGCCCACCTGCAGGGCGTCGGCGGCTCGGTCTGGCGCTCCGATCTTGCGATCTCGAACCCTTCGGATCGTGCCTTGACCGTCGAGCAGATCTACCGGCCTTCGGCCGATCAGCAGATATTCAGTATTCCGGTGATCCCACCCCATGGCACCCTCTTTGTCTAAGACGTCGTAAGGGCAGGTTCCGGCGGGGTCGTCGGAATTTCCGGCGCTCGACTCTCTCCTGAAAGAATATTTTGTCCGCCACCGAGGAGCCTACATCCTGATCTTCAGGCTCAACTCATGCCGGCCCCTCTCAACCCGAATGAAAAGGTATCGTCCCGGGTCTTTGGTATCGACGACGGCTCGGATCCGAGTGGGTGTGGGCCGGTCTTCGGTGTCGATGCGTGAGATAACATCACCCTTCTGCAGCCCTGCTGTGTCTGCTATCGAAGCCGGCTCAACCCGGATTACCCGACTCCCGTGACGATCTCTTGAAAGGGACAAGCCCAGGAGTTTTTCCGGAAAGCGATCAGGGCATCCGGAGTTTCGTCCATAGTCGATCTCCGCCCAGTTCTCGGGATAATTCGTCAGGCTGTCAAAAGAGACTGTACGCACGTGACTGGTGACGTCATCGCCCGAGGTTGTGCCGATTCCGGGCTGCGGGGCGGCCTTCTGAGTCAGGCTTTCGGCTCGGTTGCCGCGGAGAGCACTCTCTTCTTCCCCGTCACTCAGCCCGAAACACCGCTGAGGACGTTCGCGGTAGACCTGAACGAGGATGAGGCCGATTTCAGAATCGCTTCGTGCCTGGCCTTCACTCCAATCCGACGGACTGAAGACAAAGCGTTGGGCATTCCGCTGATCCATCTGCCATCCACGGAGTGTCCTGGTCTCCCCCGGCGAGAGGATGGACCCCGTGTCGGTGGTGGAACGGCCGACGATTCGCTTCTTTCGGTAGACGTTGAGGCCATCGACGCCGACGACGACTTTCAGTCTTTCTGCGCTCCTGTTTCTCAATACGATCGAGTATGAGCCACCCACAAGATCTGCGGTCGAGCCCTCAAAGGCCCAGCGGTGGCGCCCGTCCTGTTTCAACAGCAGAGCCCTGCCCCGATCCGGAAGCAGCTGGACCTCAAGTGTTCCGGCCCCCTGCTTCAGCTCGATCGTACGATCTCCCAGCCCGAACCAGGCTTCGGAGCGTGAGGGCCCAGTCAACAGGCCCAAGGAGATCATAGTTCCAATGATGGTATTGCGTGCATATCTGTTCATGACGATTCCCTTCCGGCCGGGAAGTCCCTGCCTGATAGTTCAGACACCCCAGGCGGGAAAACCGAAACCGGGGGTTTGAGAGAATGGCCCGATAACCAAGGGACATTCTTCAGATCTTCGATGAAGAAGAAAAGATACAATAAGGCAGAATACATTTTCACGCTGAGATCGCGGAGCACGCAGAGGGCTCCCCGCCGGTCCTGAGCCTGCTTCGCAGTCAGCGCTGACAGAAGCATCACTGTCGGAGACCGAGTTCTCCTCCAGCAAAGACATCAGTCAGTGGTCCATCTCCCGTCGTGAGAGGGCAGAAGGACCGACGAGGACAAGAAAACACCGCCCAGCCCGCGAAAGGAAACCGTGTCTTGCGTCATGCGCCCTGTGTTCTGGGCATCCGGCCCCGAATCCGTTCCCGTAGGGGATTGGATCGCCGGTTGGCACCTTTGGCTGAGAACAGCTTGTATTTCGAAGACAAAGTGTAGACCGGTGCTGGCTGCGAAGCAGCCGGAGCCGAATGCCGCCTTCCTCCCGCGTAACTCAGCGTTCCCCGCGTAAAAAACCGTGTTCTGTTTTCCTGCCTGAGAATAATCCGCGAAATCCGCGAAATCCGTGGTTCAGTATTTCCCCGCGAGAGGACCTGTGTTCTGGTCTGATGTGATCTTTGCTGCTCAGGGGGCCGCGATGGGGTTTCCATTTGTTACCCGGGCTGCCGGGGTGGTGATGTTCGGGAACAGTAGACAACAGGGCCTCCCGTTGGGAAGGCCCTGTGTAGGCGCCGAAGACTCTCGCCTCCTGTGAATGCAGTGCTGCTTGGTTAAACCCTCAGGACGCTCGGGAGGCTCGCCTCGGGCGGCGACGTCGCTGCGGGCGGGCGGTTTCAGCTGTGTTTCCGCGATTTGCCCGGGCTGCTTCTTTGGCACGTCTGCGGGCTCTTTCCTCGGCCTTGCGACGTCGAATCTCGGCGATACGCTCACCGATGGGAATCTCAAAACGTCCCTCCGGCTGAGCCTTGTAATTGAAGTCTGGGAGTTTGCGGTGCTCGATCCGTCGGCCCACAGCCCGCTCGATGGCGGCGAGTTCCTTGGATTCCGCCGGTGAGGCGAAAGTCAGAGCCTCCCCGGTGGCCTCGGCGCGTGCGGTGCGGCCGACCCGGTGGATGTAGTCTTCGGCCTGCCCGGGAACATCAAAGTTGATGACATGCGGAAGGGCCGCGATATCGATGCCGCGGGCGGCAATATCGGTCGCCACGAGAACCTGGATTTTACGCTCCTTGAAGGCCTTGAGCGCAGCCTGGCGCTGTGGCTGGGAGCGGCTGCCGTGAATTCGGTCACAGGAGATGCCGGCTTGATCCAGAAACTGGGCCAGGCGATTGGCGCGGTGTTTCGTGCGGGTGAAGACCAGCGCCGTGTCGATCTCGGGGGAGCGAAGCATATGAAGGAGCAGGGCCGGCTTTAACTTCTCCGGGACGGGAAAGATCGTCTGGGTAACGCCGGTTGCCGGCGCGGAGGGACGCTCGATGTTGAGGCGGACGGGATCCTGAAGCATGTTACGGCTCAATTCGACAATGGGCCGGGGCATGGTGGCGGAAAAGAGGAGGGTCTGCCGCTTCTTGGGTAGCTGCGCGATGATTCTCCGGACGTCGGGGAGAAAACCCATATCCAGCATACGATCCGCTTCATCAAGCACCAGGATCTCGAGATCCCGGAAACTGAACCAGGGCTGCTGCATGTGATCCAGAAGACGACCCGGAGTTGCAACGACGACATCGACGCCTTTCCGCAAGGCCCGGATCTGAGGATTGGCATTGACGCCCCCGAAGACGGTCGTCGAAGAGATTTCGGTGTGTCGACCGAGTTCGGAGAGGTGTTCGTGGACCTGAATCGCCAGCTCCCGGGTGGGAGTGACGATGAGCGCCCGGATCCCCGCGTTTTTCGGGCTTTGTCCGAGGCGCTGGAGGATCGGCAGGGCGAAAGCAGCGGTCTTTCCGGAACCGGTCATGGCGCAGGCGATGAGGTCGCGGCCTTCGAGCGCCGGTGGGATGGCGATCTGCTGGATGGGTGTGGGCTCGGTAAAACCGAGTTCGGTGATGGCACGCTCAAGTGAGCGCTCCAGTTTGAGCTGATTGAATTTCATGAATAGACCTTCTCGCGCAGAGCGCCATAGGGCGGAATCTGCTGCGGTGAATTCCGGCTTTTTGGAGAACGGGAGACTGCCGGAGAGGCTGCCGTCCGGGTCAGGAAGACCCTGCGGATGTTGAGCCTCGGGAGTCGAAGTGAATGCTCCGATATCTGAAGGCTGAGACAGTCTCTCATGAAATAGCAGAAGATGCAAGTCATTTTTTTCGAGATATTTCTGAAATTGCTCCCGAGCGAGCCGGGAGGAGCGCTTACCCGGGGCTCATTCGCCCTCCCGGCATCGGGCCTTCCGATGTGCACATTTCCGCTGGGTTATACTCTCGCAGAAGTCTGGTGGGGAGTGCTGATGAAACGGATTGCTCTGATGCTTTTGTTGCTCGGTGGAATGACCGGGACGGTGGTCGCGGATAAGCTCAGCGATCTCGGCCTGGATCCATCCGGACGCCCGCTGTTTTCCAAAGTGGAAGAGGGTGAGTCCTCTGTTGTTTTCTTTGACGGAAACCGGCCGGTCCTGATCCATCGGGACGAGGCCCAACTCGGGAAGGATGTCGAAGCCTGGGTGCGGGCGGTGTTCCGGATTCTCCGGGAAGGTCCGGGCGATGAGGCCTCCTCGGGCCTCGTCAGCGCTCTCCCTGCTCAGACAGAACTCAAGGGTCTGGAGGTCGAGGGCGATCATCTTTCGATCAGGCTCCTGCTGCCGCAGGAGTTTTTCGGAGATCCCGCCTTCTCAGCCCGCGCGGAAAAACTGATGTACCAGCTGCAGAAGAGCCTGGAGCGCCCGGAGATTTCCGGCATCTCGATCTGTGCGATCGATATCTCCGATGGTGTCTGCCGTTCGCTGGAGAGCTGGTATCCACCCGACCTTCATGCTCAGTACAGAAGCTCCGATGATGAAGCCACCCCGGCAAGTGCTCCGACGCCCGAAAAACAGTTTCCGCTTCCCTCGAACGACGGACCTTCGGGTTCCCTGTCGGGCAAGGATGTCTATCTCAATCCCGGCCACGGATGGACCTGGCGGGACAGCGATTACTGGGGTGTTCAGAGGAGCTTCGTCGAGAACAATATCGAGGACTTTTCCAATGTCGATCTCGTCAATCAGTGGCTGGCCGCCTATTGCCATAACGCGGGGGCTGATGTCTTTTCCGTGCGCGAACTTGACCCGCAGCAGCAGATGGTGATCGTCGATAACGACGACGGTGCGCCCACCTACTCAGAAAGCGGAACCGGCTGGTTCGACTCATCCCTGGCCGGTTTTGCTAATGGCCATTCGCCGTGGATCAACGGCCAGGATCCCTTCAGCTATGGGACGAATAGACTGGTGAGCTGCACGACCGGGGCGCCGACGGCCTCGGCGACCTGGAGTGCGAACATTCCGGCGGAGGGATGGTACATGGTCTACGTTTCCCATGGCGCCTACACCAACCGCTCGCCGGTCGCGCATTATCGGATTCGGCACGCGGGCGGCTCGACGGATGTTCATATCGACCAGCGGAGGCGGCGTTTTACCTGGATTCCCATCGGCCGATACTACTTTGAGGCGGATGCCCCGGAGACCGAGCGACAGGTGGTGCTCTTCAATGATTCCACCTCCGATGCCCACTATGTTTCGGCCGATGCCGTTCGATTCGGCGGGGGTATGGGAGTGATCAGCCGCGGTACGGCGGGTGTTTCCGGCAAACCCCGCTTTGATGAGGCGGCACGTTATAACCTCCAGTTCGCAGGTGCGCCTGATTATGACGGCAGCGGCGACGACGAGTCCGACGGCTGGTCGCGGAGGCCTCGATTCGGCCGCTGGCTCAAGGATGCTTCAGAGGCCTATGGCGCCCCGGCCCGGGATTCGGTCTTCATCTCCTCCCACACCAACGCGGGAGGAGGGCACGGGATCTCGAGCTTCGTCTATGACGGATATGCGGGAACCTGGCACGAGCGGCTTCGCAGTTTCGTTCATGATGAGGTCTATCACGATCTCCATGACGGATATTCGACGGACTTTTACGATCGGGGGAAAAAGACCGGCCAGTACGGCGAAAACAACCCTTCGAACGTCTCGGATGAGATGCCGATCTTTCTCGGTGAATGGCTCTTCCACGATTCGAGCGTGGACATGGCCATGTACAACGATCCCGGCTTCCGGCGCCGCCTGGCCCGTGCGATCTACCAGGGCGTCGTCAAGTTCTGGGCGGCCGAAAACGGCGCGCCTTCGACCCTGCTTCCGGAACCGCCCAGAAACTTTTCTGCGAAACAGCTCTCCTCGACCTCGGTTCTCCTGAGCTGGGTGGAACCGGAAACGGATACCGAGGGCATTCGGGGAGATGCGGCGACCGGCTATCGGCTGTATCGGGGAACGCACGGGCGCGGATTTGGTCCCGGGACGGCTCTTGGAGCTTCGACATCGCTCCAGCTCGATGATCTGACACCCGGAGTGACGGAGTACTTTTTTCTGACGGCGACCAATGCCGGGGGCGAGAGTTTTCCGACGGAGGTCCTGGCCGTGCGGACGGTTTCGGATGCCTCGGCGCCGAAGCTGCTGCTTGTCAGCGGCTTCGATAAGCTCGATATCTCAACCCGGGTCCGCGAAGCCTGGGGCGGCTCGACACTGTATCGCCACCTCATCCACCGGATGGATCGCTACGACTACATCGTCGAACACGCTCGGGCCCTGGAGCAGGCCGCACCGGGACTCTCTTTCGATTCCTGCGAGGATGAGCTGCTTTCGGATGGATCGATCAGTCTTGACGGCTATGAGGCGGTGATCTGGATCGGGGGGATTCAGGCGGAAGTCTCGACCATCGATCCATCGGACGATACTTCGATCGATGCCGCCCAGCAGGCGGCCCTGAGCGCCTATCTTCAGGCGGGCGGGAGGCTTTTGATCTCCGGCGCCGAGATTGCCTGGGATCTCGATCGGGCCGGGACTACGAGTTTTGTCGATACCAGCCTGCATGCCGACTATGGCGCGGATAACTCGGGAGTTCATTCGGTGACGGCGAGCTCAGGAGGTATTTTCGCGGGCCTCGGCCCCTGGAATTTCGATGACGGGTCCGGCATGAGCTATGCCGTCAACTATCCCGATGTGCTCCTCCCGGGTACGGGAGCGACGGCGGCCCTGGAATACGGCGGCCTGAGCCTCGTCGAGGATTTCGAGGACCTCTCGGGCTGGTGGGATCCCAACTCCTCGGGACAGACGGACGCCGATGCGGCCTCGAGCTTCGACCGGGTTTCGACGCCGGTTGCTCAGGGATCCTATTCCGGCGATCTCAGCTACCAGTGGGGAAGCGGTTCCTTCATCCGTGAATACAATTCCGCGCTGCCGAGCCTTCCGACGGATGCGGTCTTATCCATGTCGGTCTACGGAGACGGCTCACAGCATCGCATCCGTTTCTGTATCAGGGACAGCGTCGACAACGATCTCTTCGTTTCCACCTGGCACAGCGTGGATTTCAGCGGCTGGCGGAGCCTCAGCTGGAACTTGGATTCAGACCCGATGACTGCCTGGGTCACCGGCGGCAATGGGCTGCTCGACGGGACTCAGGCGGAGTTCGACAGTATCCAGATCGAGCGGGAGGCTTCAGGTCCGGCTTCAGGGCATCTCTACTTCGATCAGCTGGCCTCATCGGCTTCGAGTTCCTCGGGCGGCGATGTCGCGGCGATCCAGTGGGGCGGCTCAGTCGTATACTTGGGCTTCCCTTTCGAAACCCTTGAAGGCGAGGTGGCGAGGTCCGATCTGATGGCCCGGGTAGTGGATTACTTCGGCTTCACCGCCGATGATTCAATCTTTTCCGATGGCTTTGAAAGTGCCGACACGAGCGCCTGGTCTTCTCAGTCCAGCCGCCTCCGGTAGACATTCCGCTCGAGAATCCTGGAGTAGGGGCTCCAGGCCTCACCGGTGTCGCCTTCGGCGTCGATGGCTTCAAAAAATCCGGTCATCCGGGCATCGAGGTTGTCCACCATGTGCACCAGCATCGCCTCCGGAGTCTTGGGTCGCCGCGGGGAGCCGTAGGCGTATTCCCCGTGATGGGCGAGGAGAATGTGGAGGAGCTGACGCCGGGTCTCGGCGGGGAATTCGGCGAGTTCCCCGATGCGCTTCTCCACGTAGAGGACCTCCATCGAGATATGCCCCAACAGGCGACCGTCATCGGTGTATTCGATGGAATTTCCGGCCTCGAGTTCCCAGATCTTTCCCATGTCGTGCAGAAGCATTCCGGTAACGACCAGGTCGGCGTTGACCCCATAGTGTTCCGCGAGCATCCTGGCGGCTCGAGTTGCCGAAACCGTATGTTCCAGCAGACCCGAGCGGAAGGCATGGTGCATCGTCTTGGCTGCCGGGGCGACGCGGAATTTTTCCGAGATTTCCGGATTGGAAAAAATACGGAAGAGCAGTTGACGCAGGTGAGGGTCCTGAGTCTCTTCGATCTGTTTCTGGAGCTGCTGCCAGAGCATTTCCGGATCGGAGTTTGAAGCCCGGACGAAATCCCGCTGGTCCACTTCCTTGGGATCAAGGGCCCGGGCATTGCGGAGGACGATCTGGAGTCGGCCCTGGTAGCGCTGAACCTGCGCCTCGATGCGGACGACCTTTCCCGGTTCGCAGATCCGGGACAGTTCCTCGGCGTTTTCCCAGGCCAGGCCCGTCAGCTCGCCGCTTCGATCTCCGATGCTCAGCGCGAGGTAGTTGCCGCGACCCCGCCGGGGACGCAGCTCTCTCGAGCGGACGACGTAGCTTTCATCGATCTGCATCCCCGGGCTGAGGTCCCGGATCCACGCCCGATCAGCCATCGTCGTGCAGCCTCGCGACCACTGCCGGCAGATACTCCGAATGGATCTCCACCAGATAGTCTTTCTTGAGTTTGTCGATCAGGCCCTGCTGCTGCTCCCGGAAGAGGCGCTCGGATTCCCGGCGGCGGATGTCCTTCTCGACGGATTCAAAACTCTCAAAGCCTGCGGGAATGCGTTTGATGACCCGGAGGAGCTGAATGCCGCCCGGGCTTGCCAGGGGCGCTGAGAAGGTCTCAAGCGGCAGCTTGTCGAGCATGTTGACGAGTTCCGGTCGGAGGTCTCCGACGGGGATTTCGCCGAGATCCTGGAGTTTGACGCCGGCCAGTGTCAGTTCTGCCTTGAGATCCGCGCCATCCTTCACGCGTTTCATCAGTGCCTCGGCCCTTTTCTGGACGGCCTCGAGATCGGAGCCGTCTTCTTTGACCGGAAAGATGACCTGTTCAAGGTGGATCTTGGCCGGGACAGCGTATTTCTCCTTTTCCTTTTCGTAGATCTGGCGGAGTTCTTCGGCCGTAATCTCGGTGGGTTTGATTTCAGTCTGGGCGGCGCGGCTCATCAGAAAGGAGCGGCGATAACGTTCCTTGAGCGTGTCGATCGTCAGCCCTGATTCTTTGAGAGCCGCTTCGAACTTGGCCTCGTCCTCGAGTCCGTTTTCCTTTCGAAGGTTCTCAACGGCGGCGTCGATAGTCGCGTCATCAGCCGAAATCCCCTTCTCCTTGGCTCTCTCCAGAAGAATCATCTCATTGGCCGAGTTCTGCAGCAGGGTCGCTGCGAAGTCGTCCAGATCTTTCCCCTCCGGGCGGGGAGAAATCTGAGCCAGTTCCTGTTCCATCCGGCTTCGAAATTCGCTGACCGTCAACATCTCATCGTTGACGCGGACCATGATGCCTTCCAGCAGCTGCCGTTGTCCGGCCGGAAGGAAATGGCTCATCATCAGGATCAGCCCCGTGCACACGAGGTTCTTAGTTTTCATCAAAATCCTCCTTGAACTTTCCGCTGTACTCAAACCAGAGGTGCCTCGGATAGACCGTGACTCCGGTTTTCTTGACCATGGTATCGATACAGTCGCGAAGATGCCTGCGTTCAGCCTCTGTTTTCATGCTCTCCGATATTTCCGAGCGGAGACTCTCCTGAGATTTTGTGCCGGCCTCCCGGTAATCGAGTAACTGGAAGAGATGGTAGCCGCCGGGGCCTTTGACCGGCCGGGAAACTTCCCCCTTTTCCAGGGAGAAGATGACCTCCTCGATTTCTTCGGGTTGTGTCCCCCGGGCCACCCATCCCAGGGTTCCCCCCCTTGAGGCATTAGGGGCAATCGAGAGTTCCGTGGACAGCGCCTCAAAGTCCTCTCCTGCATCCAGTCGCTTTCGCGCTGCTACGGCCGAGCTTTCATCCGGGAGCAGGAGCTGGCGGATGAGGACAGATTCCGGCTCCTGTTCCGCGTCTCTGTTTCTCAGAGCCGCCTCAATGTCCTTCTCGGAAGGAGTGGGCGCGGAGCCGCAGGTTTTTTCGACGATCTCACGCAGGAGATGCCATCGTTTTCCGGGATCTTCCGGGTTGTCCTTCCTGTCCCGGCGATGCGACAGGAAGACGGCCTCCTCCTCGAGGTACTGGTCAAGCATCCGGGAGGCGACCCGGCTGTCCACGATTTCCCAGGCCTGTCCGCTGACGGTGCTGAGATAGGCCTGGAAAGGCTTGATCCTGATGTCCTCGGATCCGATTCGTGCCAGGACGTCGCCATCGACATGACGGCAGGCGACCGGCAGAAGAATCGGAATCAGAGCGAGCAGGAGCATGGTTCTCCGCATCGGGGAAGAGTACCACGGATAAGGGGGGCCCGGGTGATTCGGGGAGTGGGTCCGGCGATCGGAAGAAGGGGATCGTGGTCGGGGTGTTGGGTGGTGGGGATGACGACACCTGCGACCGACGCTGATGCTGAAGCACCTCGGGTTGATGCCGCCTGCCGGGCCTTCGGACACTGCCGCGGGCGCCGATTGCCGGCGCGGATCCCGCCTTTCTCGCCTGTGTCTGACATTGGCGAGATGTCCACCGGCTCTGTTTTCCGGGAATTGGCCGCGGCCAGGACCGGAAGCCGACTCCGTCCCCGACCCTTTTACTGATCCTGATCTACCTCTTCTGCGAAAGCTCGATCAGGACCCCGGCCGAGGATTTCGGATGAACGAAACAGACCCGGCATCCGTGGGCGCCGGGCTGTGGCTCTTCTGACAGCAGGCGGTAGCCCGAACTGCGGAGTTTCTCCATCGAGGCTTCGATATCCTTGACCTCGAAGCAGAGGTGGTGCAGACCCGGACCACGTTTCTCGAGATGGCGTGCGATGGGAGAGTCCTCAGACGTCGCCTCCAGGAGTTCCAGCCGGGTGTCCCCGACAGGCAGGAAGCCGACTCTGACCTTCTGTTCCGGGACCTCCTCGATGCCCTCGATCTCAAGGCCCAGTGCTTCGTAGAAGGCTTTGCCCTCCTCGAGAGATTGGATAGCGATTCCGATGTGATCGATCGAGGTATCCATCCCTGGAGTCTCCTCAGGCGCCCTGGGCCCGCCGCAGCACCTCGCGGGCAATGACGAGGCGCTGGATCTCCGAGGTTCCCTCGCCGATGGTGCAGAGTTTGGCGTCTCTCCAGGCACGCTCGACGGGATAGTCCTTGGTGTAACC